>JAVBQZ010000064.1:0-5968 GCA_031548505.1 Bdellovibrionota bacterium
TATTAAATATTTGCGAAAAGAGATTTTTTCGGGTCCCTTGCAATCCTTAAATTCAGGGTCTGCAACTTTTATTTCTATGCCCGATCTATTAGTTAGGTCAACTCTTTGATTGAAGCTGCTTTGAGGCTTAGTAATAGCTCCGGCAGGAATGAAAAAATAATATATTTTTTTATCCTGCTCATTTGCCAATATTAAATTAAATCCACTATCAAATAATTCATTGTTAGGCTCAAACCACCATACAGGTTTTGCTTTGTTGACATTTGAAAAAACTGTATTTGAATGTGTTAAGCTAGCCAGTTTTTTATTGACAATATCAATTGCAGCTCCCTTGGTTATGTTGTTATCATCTTGCATGATATAAAACTGACCTTTCCTATTCAAAAGACATTCATTAATTCATGCTTATGTTATAACAAAAACCTTTGTTTGCAAATCTGATGTGTGAAAAATCTGGTTCTCCCTGTCTATAGACTTCGGTCAATTCAAGCGAAATACTTATACTGTATAGCAGTTGAAGTAAACACTATCTTTCTTTGAGACGCAATAAAGTCAACTATAACAAAGGGGCGCCGATTTATAATGTGAAAATGTTGAGAGGTTATTTACTATGGATGTCCACGCATATACTTTTCGCCAAGGCTGTCATCAGCTTTGCCCCCAATCAGAATTGAAGCACCTATTTCATCCTTGAACTTATGTGGCTTAACTACACTGCGAACATTTTTAAGAAATCCTTCATAATCCTTTTTGTCAAACATATTCACTTTCTTAAACTGTGTCATTACAAGCATAGTGCCATCGCCGTAAATATATACTTCCGCTTCCAAGACTGCTGCCGGTAAAGTGTTTGGAAAATTATGCTCATAAAGTATCAATGCCCGCATATCCTCGCTAACAATTCGAGAATTCTCGGTGCCCCATGCTGATGAGCAAAGTAGCGCCATTAAAGAAAGGCTTATTAAAATCTTTTTCATATACACCCCCTTATTTATTTTCATTTAAACTTTCAATATATTTTCTGGTCATTTCGATGGTACGATTGTATTCGGCGTCATTGCTTGAACAGTTGACGAAGTTGCTGTTCTTTCTTCTTTCTTTGTTTAATGTTTTTTGATAAGCGTCTCTGTTCAGAACTTTTGGATTTACCCATTGTTTATACACTCTCATTTGGGTGTAAGGACAATTGTTGCCGCTCCATTGCCAACTGACAACTGTGCCATCACTATCAACTTCTAATATTCTGTTACAGCTTACATTAATTGTGCCCCCGCCGTATGTCATAGCGTTGATGCTTGTTGTATTCCCGCTTGTGTAGGCCTGTGCATTTGTGTATGCAGGGCTGTTCATGTTATATGACCAATCCCAATAGTAAAGCGTCCTGCCTGCCATACGCCTTTCGTTAGTGGGATAACCCCAGTGATCTATTACCGAGTCAATATTTTTCCCAACCCAGCTGCTCATAATAGCTTCCATTGTTTTATTTGGCCCAAAGGCTTGTGCATTATTTGGCATAAAGAAAATTAATAACAGCAAAATTAAAATCTTTTTCATAGTTTTACCTCATACAGTTTTGGTTATTAAACACTTATATAGTAGTTAATTAGGGAGTAAATAACACGGTCAGTTTGTTTATGTATTTCAATATTAACACGAAAATGTAGATATGAGTAAAAAAGATTTGCAAAAATTCGGGAAAAGATTAAAAGCCTTAAGGATGGAGCGTGAATTGACACAGCTTGAACTGGCTGAAATTCTTGATATGTCACCAAACTTTGTAGGAATGGTTGAGCGCGGCGAGCGCAACACTACTGTTGAAAATGTATTTAATATTGCAAGAGCTTTGCAAGTCAAACCCAATGAACTATTTGAACAGCTCTAATATTCTACAATATCAAGCACCTTAACTGCTTCTTCTATCTTGTTGTTAATGGTTTTCAAAAGTGTATAGTAGTCATCAAAACTTTTATCAAGTTGTAGCTCAATGTCTGTCACGCACGAATCACTCGCCAACGCCCCAAACTTAATCAACGTCTGCGCATCGAATAATAATAACTTCGCAACAGATATCTTGTTTTCAAGCCTTTCTATAAGTTTTTTATCACACATAAAATATTACTCCCTTGCGTTTATATATTCGTATCTAGCTGTTTATTGAATAATAACGCAGAACATCCAAAAACGGGGTGCCATACTAAGAAACACTACGCAAATATTTGCAAAGAAGGAGGGACGCCTACTTACAGGTTATTAATTACAATTAAATATAATTAAATATTTACATAGACAATGTCCTTGTATATGTCCATGTAAACTTATTTTGTTATCTAAATATCTTCAAATAATCCTCAAAGACATAGAAGCGGTTGCGATTTGATCCTGTGGTTTCTTGCAAGATTCCAATCTCAACAAAGGTTTTTAGGAGACTATTTGTTGACACAACAGACAAATTTAATTTTTGTGCAATGGTTTTAGCACTTGCTTTAGGTGTAGAATAGAGTAGCTCAACTAATCGACGCCCATTCTTTGCTTTCTTGCCTATTTTAGATAGCTTTATTTCAATGTCTTTTTTCAGTTCAATAATCTCGTCAAATGTTTTAATGCTAGCCTTTGCAGTCTCAACAATTCCATTTAAGAAGAATCTTAGCCACTGTTCCATATCGTTGGATACTCTTACTAGGGCCAATGAATCATAGTAAGAAGCTCTATTTCGTTCAAAAAAGTCTGAAATATAAAGCACAGGCTTATTTAAGAGTCCTGTATTTATCAAATACAAAATAATCAACAGACGCCCTATTCTGCCATTACCATCCAGAAAAGGGTGGATGGTTTCAAACTGATAATGAGCAATACCAGCTTTGACTATTTCAGGAATTTCTAAATCTTCATTATGCAAAAACTTTTCTAAATCTGAAAGTAACTCACCTAAAGAATTCGGCTCTGGGGGTACAAAATAAGCATCCTTCAAAGATGAGCCGCCAATCCAGTTTTGGGATTTTCTTACTTCACCTGGTAGTTTGTGTTTACCGCGGACGCCTTGCAATAGAATCTTATGGGTTTCTCTTAAAAGACGCATAGACAAAGGGATTTCTTCTAATTTATCTATTGCAAAATTTAGAGCTTCAATATAATTTTGAACTTCTTCCCAATCATTGCGAGCTTCCGGTGCAATCTGTTCAACAGGCATAACAGCCTCATCAAAAGTTGTTCTTGTGCCCTCAATGCGATTCGAGTCCGTTGCCTCCTTTGTTGCATACATTTTAATAAAGAAATTTAAGTCAGGAATTAAATCAGAGTAAGTATTTAGCTTGCCTAAGTACAAACTTGCTTCTTGAATCATATTAGACAGCTTGGTCAGATCCCAATCAATTTCCTCATTAATAAATGATGGTTGAAATGACTTGTATTCACGCTGTTTAATATAACTTCCTGCTTTATATGACTTCATTATAAAATCCTTATAATTAACTTTAATCAACTAAACTTAATTATAGCATGTTTTTAGTTAAGTTTAAATATATTTAACAAATATATTGCATAATTTAATGTAAACTATTCGCCAGATTTTATATTTCATATAAAATAATAAACATGAGGGCAACTACATTTTTTAAATGATTTGTTTAACTTGTCAATTTGCTAAGATCTGTAGTATGATGGAGGTGTAATTATGGATAATTTTAAATTAAAATTATATAAATGTTTTTACACATTGAATTCAGATTTTTTTAATAACTTTAGGTCTAATATGGATAAAAGAATAATTTTCCAAAAATATGGATTATTTTTTGCAAAGATTTTTGGACTTAAAGTTGGAGAATTTAGTTTATATTTGCACGGTCCATATAATACTTCTCTAGCTAACGTAGGCTATGAATTCTACAAAGAAAGGGTACAGTATAATATGGAAGCAGAAAAATTAAAGTTTTCTGATAATGCCACTAATATAATTGACTTTATACGCCAACAATTGCCTCTAGACAATATTGATTTATTGGAAATATACTGTACATATTTCTATTTACTCAATGAAAGAAATATACTCCAAGAAGAAGCTGGTCAAAAAGTTTTTGATATCAAGCAAGCATTATTTGAAAAAAATAATATAAACGTTCAACAAATTGAGTTTATACATAATGAAATTAGGTCACACATCAACACTGTTACAGGTGAAACATTAGTAGCTTAGCCAAACTTATATACAACACACTTTTCAACAAAAGCCTTATTTTCTGTACTCTCACCTTTTATGTTTAGAAGTCTATGTATAACATTTTCTCCTAGTTTTTTAGAATTTAGCAATTCTTCTGCTTTCAAACAATTATACTCACAAATTAAATCATGACTGCAAGGTGAAATTAAGATATATATCGAACGATTCACATAAAGTAAATTTTTCCCTTCGCCTTCAGTTGGTTTAAAAAACTTGCTTGAATAGAAAACTGGGAAATATGTTTTTTCATCAAAAGATTGGTTGATCTGTTTATATAAAGTATTTTTGTCATTCTCACCTGTTTGCATATTTTGTATATTTGTCTTAAAAGATGAGGATTTAATGTCAGATAGTTCATCAAGTGATAAATTAGTAGGAATTGGGGATTCCCCATAGAGAATTTTAATCATTTCCTGTATTAAAGAGGGAGTTGTGGGATTATTTTTAAGAATACTCATTTTATTCCAAAAATCATTATCTGTGAATGAAAAATATTTATTTACGTTGAACAAGATATTTTTGTAAAAATCTTCTTTTGTTTTTATGTTATTTTCTGTCAGTACTGAATAAAGATATAAACGCTTTGCAATTCTATTTAAAATACAAACCTTGTCATATAAAATAATTTCTGTATACCAATATGCCTTGGAAAATATAAATTGCTGCACTGATTCTATAGCTTTGTAGTTAAAACACAGAACTGGTTGTATTTCTTTGTTTTTAGTTTGAATATAACATATATCTAAATTATCAATTAAAAAGTCTATCCTAATTGTTGTCTGTATCCCTGTATTTAAGGTATCTCTTAGCATATAATCCATTTGGTCGGCATCTAAATCTGAATTTATTAACAAAGATAAAATAAAATATTTGTCAGATTCTTCCTTATCTTTCAATAAAATCGGGTTATCTGTATATTTTGGTTCTCCGCAGATTAACTGACCAATTAAATGCAAATATGAATTTATTTTATCCTCACTCAATTCTTCCTGATAAATTATGCGGTAAGTCTTTTTTAAAATATTACCAATACAACCATATAATGGAGATCCCATATCTGAAACTAATTTCTTTGCAATTTTTTCGTGGTGTAGTTCTGACTTAAAATCTGGTGTTTTGGGAAAATCCTTAAGTAAAGTTTTTATTGTTGGGTTTGCTGCATCTTCAATATCCTTAAAAAATGAACTTGGGTCTTTTATTTCCCCCTCTATTATTTGTCCAGTTACCGCATCTATTGATTTATCTGGCATTGTTAGACAATGTTCATCTAATTTCATAAAACAATCTTCAAGAGTGTGTGATAATGGGTAATGTCCAATATCATGTAATAATGCAGCTAGCCTAACAATTTGATGGTCAAATGGTGTAATATTAATTTTGTACTTAGGAAGTGTTTTTAATTTTTGTATCATCTTTTCAACAATACATAAGACACCTATGGAATGCGAAAATCTTGTATGGGTGGCACCTGGAAAAATAAAATTTGCAAGAGCATTTTGCTTTATAAAATGCAATCTTTTCATGTAAGGACTGTTTAAAAAGTCTTTTTCATCATTTGTTAAATATACAAAACCATGAATATCATCGTACACTCGTTTTTCTAATAAACTTTCAAATGTACGTATTGGAGAAGTTTCAGTTTTGTTAATAATTTCTGCCTCGGTCATTTCTTGATTGTACAACATAACAAAGATGTAGGCACAGTTATTAACATTTACTATAAGATGGGGGGATATAATGTGTTAATCTCAAAAC
>JAVBQZ010000207.1:0-5817 GCA_031548505.1 Bdellovibrionota bacterium
TACTGACGGCGGTATTTCCGGTGGTACTACTCACCGTCCAGCGTTGCAGCAAATGTTAAATGAAGTTAAAGCAGGAAAAATTCAAACAGTTGTAGTGTATAAAGTTGATCGTTTATCACGTTCAATTATGGATTTTCACAACATGATGAAAGAATTTGATAAATATGGCTGTAACTTTGTTTCTATAACACAGGCATTTGATACTTCAACATCTATGGGAAAATTAACATTGAACATGCTGCTTTCATTTGCTCAATTCGAGCGTGAAGTATCATCAGAACGTGTTAGTGATAAGCTTCGTGCACAAAAGGCAAAAGGTTTGTGGACAGGAGGTAATGTTCCTCTTGGCTATGACGCTATTGATAAAAAACTGATAGTCAACGAGGAAGAAGCAAAACAAGTACGGTTTATTTTTGATACATATATAGAGGTACCATCTTTGATGGAATTAAAGGAAAAAGTCTTTAATCAGGGTATTAGAGTAAAACAGAAAAAGAGTAATATCGAAGTTGGTAAAAAAGCAACCGGATTATCAGCTTCTGTTCTTAATCGCATTCTAAGTGATCCGATCTACATAGGTAAAATATGCTTTAAGAAAGAAAATAAAATATATGATGGTATTCATGAAGCCATTATCGACAAAAAAGTATTCGAAGCAGTGCAAGATAAATTATCGGCTAACAATAATCGCGGTAATGCTATATGTCGATATGGAACATATCTGTTACATAATAAAATTATGGACACTGACGGTAATATTTTTACGAACCAGAAAAGTTCCAAAAATCAGAAACGTAAATACCGTTATTATAAATTAAAAAAACTTTATCTTCCTGCAGGAGACATAGAAAATATAACATGTGACGTCATAAAGATGTTCTTGAACTCTGATATGAAAGGATTACCGGAATCTACAAGAATGGCTTTCAAACAGGTGTGTTATGATGAGGCTATAATACGACCAATGATTCACAAGATTATTTATCATGAAAACCATCTGACATTTTTTATCAACGTTGGTGACTTATCATATCTGGAACCATTCAAACAGAATAGTTTAAATACTATAGCAAAAGAATTACCCAATCGTTACCTCAGTAATGATAACCAATTTATAATTATTGAGAAGCAAATATTCATTAGCAAGGGTATTACTACGAATCGCTATAACGGTAACGAAAAATCGATTTTAACAAAAACGGAAAATGCACGGATACTTGTGAGAGCCTTAGCATACGGTTGGCGTTACAAAAAATTATATGAAAAAGGTGTGCTAGTCAGATGTATTATGAAACAAGAAAAAGTTGCTTATCGCACGATTTATAAATACTTAAATCTTGCATATCTGTCGCCAGTCATCATCAATCACATCATGGATGGGCATGAAGAAATTGGGATCGACCTGCAAGACCTTTTCCGCATTGCATCTTCTTGTAATACATTCAAAGAACAGGAAGTGGCTTTTTTTTTAAATAACTGGTAAATTTAGACAAAGTAGATACAGCACATGGTACTAGATGTTGTTGTTTTTTTTACAAACCTTAGAGAATTCTAACAAGAGAGGTGATGTAGTATAAAATATTTGATAGTCTGGCTCGAAATACATCACATTTGATATCTTCACTAGCTTCATTGGAAGTTATATCTACGATTTTTGAGGCATAATACTAACACAACCTGCAAATATTTTATATGCAATATCAAGCTCACTCATTTTGATGCTAAAAATAGGATTTGCTGGTACAGTTAATTTGCATTATTGTCATACCAATACTTAAACTTATTCTTGCAATCAAAACAAGTGTTGCCATCTTCCAAACAAAACCTTTCTTTTAACAATTTATAATTCAAAAATTTTTTACAAAATACTTCTCTTGAATCATTAAATATATTTCCTATTTTAGGAAGAAATGTAGCAAGAGCACGACCACAAGGATAGACGTCGCCATGAACGTCTATATAAAGGAAATAATGATCTTTTTTATAATGCCCTGTTTCATAAATACAAACTTTATCTTCGCGAATATCTTGAATCTCTTTTGCCCTACCAACTGCATAAACTTTCTTAAAGTTAATATCAATGTCTATATCTTTTTTCGCAGTAATTAAATCATCCCTCACAATATTTATTGAGTATTCTCTAGTTCGAAAAAAATTGATTAACTCATTCTTTTCAGAAGATGCATCATTTTTAGCGGTAACATCAATATACAAATGTTTTGCGATAGGTTCTAAATCCATGAATGTTCTATAAAATTTATCGTAATAGGATGGAGTAAAAGTTGTATAGCCAATGGAAAAAATTATTTGATTATTAAATTTTCTTAGAACATCTAATACTTCTGGTTTTTTCAGCCATAAAGCCACATGAATTACAATACGTTGTTTTTTTTTCAGATTTTCTACTATGTCAAACAAATTTTTATTCTTATGGGAGTCTAAATATAAGAATGGATCACCACCTGTCAAAGTTATAATTTGAAATGTATAGTCATCATTATCGTTCTTAAATTTGTAATCATCAAATTTATTAACAATTGTATTTATCTTCTCATATGACATATCTACACCTGTTTCAGTGCAGCTTAAATAACAATGAGTACAATAATTCATACATCTATTTGTAATTTCTAATCCTAAATTCAAAACAACTTGAGACATTCATTTTCTCCAACACAAAGTATCGGTTTCTAAATAATTACCAGAATTTGCATATGCGTCCGCACGACAACCGCCACACAAGAAATTACTAGAACAATTGCCACATTTTGATTGCAAATTTTTCCTCTCACGCAACTTTAACAGCACATCTGAATTTTTCCAAACATCTTCAATCTCAGATCTGTAAATATTTCCCACAACTATTGGCAAAAAACCACACGGCATTATATCGCCATTTGGATCTATACTAATGAAATATCTTCCCGCACTACATCCTCCATCACGCAACCGTTTTGCTTTTTCAAATAGCCTAGCTTCAAATAAATTTTTATGTGGTTCGCCACCCAGCGCAATTCTTTTATCAATCTTCCTATAATTATAAATCTTACGAAATAACTCTAAATACTCATGACTAGCAATAACAAAATGCTTGTTTAGTTCTCCTGTTGGAATAAATCTCCTAAAATTAATAAATTTTAAATCAAACTTTGAAAAAATATCAATAAAATTATCTATCTCATCAAAATTTTGTTTCATAACTGTAAAATTTACTGCCATCTGTAGACCTATATTAATACCCATTTTTAAATTTTTCAGTGACTTTTCATAATTACCTGTACCACGTATGAAATCATGTGTAGTATTAGTCGCACCATCAAAACTAATAACTACTTTTGAAATATTGTATTTATATAATTCTTTTAAAATATCCTCGTTTAATAGTGTACCATTCGTTGTTATCTCCATATATAAATTCCTACTACAAACTTCTTCAATAATCTTAAAGACATCTGGATTTAAAAATAATTCTCCCCCTGACAAATGTAGCATTTTAGTTCCTAAATTTTGCAATTGATCTAACATATCCTTAAACGTCACAAAATCAATATAACAATTACCCTTGCGAGCATAACAATGTTTGCAAGTTAAATTACATTCATTGGTTATGTGAATTAATGCTAGTATTGGATGATATTTCATAACACAGTAATTTTCCTAGTAATTTTGCTATATAGCCAATCAGTGCAAATTGGATCACTGGCTAATAAACTATTATTTTCAGCATATGCAGCAGCTCTACAGCCTCCACAATTCGACTTAAATCTACAATCTCCACACTTACCTGAATATTCTCTCTTTCGAATCTTTTTTAGAATTTCATTTTTCGACCAAATATCCTTAATATCTTCATAAAGAATATTGCCAAGTGGATATTTTGCTTTTGTGCAAATATAAAAATTACCATTTGCTGAAACTGAAGCAATATGAGTTCCAGCAAGACAACCAGCAATTTTTTGATCCCTACTTTTTGTCAACAAAATAGAAATTGGATCTTTCATTTGCACATCTGAATTATTCAAAATTGTTTTATTAATTTTAAAAAGATCTTTATCGCTCACAAATAATTTGCTCTTTAAGCCCTGACCAACTGAAATTAATCGCTTTATGGTTAAACGAACATTTAAACTGGAACATAAAGCTATTATATTCTCTAATTCACTAATATTTTCATTATGCAATGTTGTAGATATACTAATATTCGCATTATGTCCCTTTAATATCTGTATTGCTTCTAATGCCTTAATGAATGCTCCTGTTTCGCCTCTAATATAATCGTGCTTTTCACTATCTGCAGAATCAATTGAAATATTAAACTTTGCTACATATGGCAAATACTGAACTACATTTTCCGAAGTTAGCAATGTTCCATTGGTAGCTAGAAAAATAGTTATATCTTCTGATTTAGCAAATTTTAAGATATCTAGTATATCTGTCCTTAGTAATGGTTCGCCGCCAGTTAACAACAAGAAACATAACCCTAGATCCTTGGCATCTCTGATCAACTTAAAAATTAGCTCCTTATCTAAATCCTTTACAATCTCTTGAGGCGAAGCATTATAACAATGCTTACATTTTAAGTTGCACTTATGAGTTATATTTATTGTCAGATAATATAATTTCGGAATCATATGGTCCTCCAACACATATGATCTTCTGCAAATATATTATCATAAACAGCATATCCTGCCGCTCTACATCCACCACATAAAAATTTGTACTCACACCTTCCACATTTACCAGTTAATTTTTTTCGATTTGACAAATCGTTTATAATTTTTGAATTTTGCAAAATATCTTTTATAGTATCATTTTGTATATTCCCAACCTGAATCGGTAACTTTGAACACGGAAAAATTCTTCCATCGTATCTAACATACAACAAGGAAAAGCCAGCAATACAGCCGGTGACAATACCGTCAGCCATTCTAAGACGCTCCTTGTCCTTGTATAAAACACGTAGAGGATCACAATGAATAAATATCTTTGAATTTAAGTCTAAGGCATTTTGCTCAAAAGCAAAATCGTAAAGATGCTTGTATTCATTAGGAGTTAAAACGGGAACATGTTTCGCTCTCCCAGTATTTATAACTCGCTTTATAGATAGGTCAGCCCCAAATTCCTTTGCTAATTCCCAAACATAAAAAATATTGTCACAATTCTTTTCTTGTAAAGTTGGCGTTAGGGTTACATCAACACCTAATTCACGCAAATATATAAGTGCATTCTTCGCTTTCTGGAATGAATTACTGTCACCACGTAACTTATTATGGACTTTTTCTTCACCTTCTATACTTAATTGAACATTAGAAACACCAACATTTCGCAAATATAATGCAATATCCCTTGTAATAAAATACCCATTACTAGAAATCATCACAACATTAAACGAACTACACGCCAATTCTACAATATCACGGAAACTTGCATGCAAGAAAGGCTCGCCTCCCGAAAGTGCCATTACTTGAACACCTAACTGTTTACCCTGCTCAAAAATATCCTTTACTACTGCAAAAGATAACTCTGGATTATTTAAAATTGAATTTGAATAACAGAATGAACAATGTAAATTACAACGCCCAGTTATCGCTAAAACAATTTCGTATAACCCTGAGGCGCTATCAGTAATTAAATTCTTTAAATCAAGCACTAGTTATCACACATACAACTCAATTCAACAAACTCTTCCGCAGACATCGTCTCATTTATATCATTTTCACTTTTCTCGTTAGCATCAACTTCAACCATTTGCTTTGAATCAACGATATTTAATTTTGAGTTACTTGGATCACCTTTCATATTACCTCCTATTTTATA
>JAVBQZ010000141.1:0-6066 GCA_031548505.1 Bdellovibrionota bacterium
TTAACTTCTTTTTTATCCACGGATTACACAGATTAACACGGAGGGAGGGATGGCAAGTTATGCGTTATGCTTCAAAACAAAAAATGTTTATAAAAACTGCAAATCCCGTATGAGAAAATTCAAGTAATAGGGGTATATCCAAGAATTAACTAGAAACCTTATTCAATTGCCGAACTCTATAACGCATAAAATGTTCTGAACGAAATATTGTTAAAACATCAACTTTATTTACGCCACATTCTAATAATACCTTTGCGGCGCTTTCAATAGTTGCTCCGGTTGTTATTGTATCATCAATAAGCAAAATGTCTTTCCCCACAATATCTGAAATTTTATTTTCAGCAATAGCAAAGGCATTTTTCATATTTTTATACCTTTTTTCTGGCGCTAATTCTGCTTGCGCACAACGTTTTTTTGCTGAAATTAATATATCATTCGTCGTAAAAATATTTATTCGTTTAGCAATATTTTTCGCAAGCAATGCAATATGATTATATCCACGCTTTTTCAAAATATCAGGCGAAGATGGAATAGGAATAATTAAATCCCAAGATAAAAATGGAAAGTATTTCTTGATATTTTGTTCAATAATAGTAGCAAAAAAATTACACAATGCATATTTCCTGTAAAATTTAAATTTAAAAAGAAGGAGCCTATTCTGATCTCCGTGATAATTATAAAAAGAAATCGTTCTATCGGCAACTGAGGGCACAGCACGGCATAGAGGACAAACCTCAATACCTATCTCTTTATCTTCATTGTAATCACTTAAAAGCGGCTCGAAACATTTTTGACAAAATTTTAATTCCAAATTTAATATTTCCGATTTAACAAACTCTTTTTCGCATTTTTCACAGAAAAACAACTTTAAACTTGGTCTTATCTTTTTATTGCAAGATAAACAGCATGGTGGGCAAATATAAGAAAAAATAAATTGAATAAGAGTAACTACCGTTCGACTACATGTGCTCATATTACTTATTTGATTGTCTATAAAATATTACCATAACAGCAGACCCAATCTCAAAAGCAAAAACAATGTTTCTGATTAAAATAACGAAAAATGTAGTCAAATATTAGATTTATAGTTGATAGGATTTATTTTTTTATCCACGGATTAGCATGGAATATTTTTTACTCATTCCCTCCGTGCTAATCTGTAGATAAATCATTTTTATCTAGAATAACGAGCCTAGACTTGCAAAGCAAAAATAAATTATTCTGCTTTACCTGCAGAGCCAAGAACTGCATCACTTACCTTATGTTTATATAGTTCTTTCAATGCACTTCTTGCTGGTCCCAAATATTTTCTTGGGTCAAACTCACTTGGCTTTGTAGCAAATACTTCACGAATCGCAGCAGTCATTGCAAGACGCCCGTCTGAATCAATATTAACTTTGCAAACCGCGCTTTTTGTCGCTTTACGAATTTGGTCTTCGCTAATACCAATCGCTTCTTCCATTTTACCGCCGTATTGGTTAATTTTTGCAACTAACTCTTGCGGAACAGATGAAGAACCGTGCATTACAATTGGGAAACGTGGAATACGTTGTTCAACTTCATGTAAAATATCTAAACGAATTTCCGCCTTTTGCCCCGGTTTAAATTTGTAAGCACCATGACTCGTGCCAATTGAAATCGCTAAACTATCTACTCCAGTTCTTTTAACAAAATCCTCAACTTCTTCTGGGCGTGTATAAGTATGATGTTCCGCGCTCACATCATCTTCCACACCAGCTAATACTCCTAACTCACCTTCAACCGTTACGTCATATTTGTGAGCGAATTCTACAACTTTTTTAGTAAGTATAATATTATCCTCATAAGGCAAATGTGAACCATCAATCATTACAGATGAAAAACCAAACTCAATACAACTTTGGCATGTTTCAAAAGTATCCCCATGATCAAGGTGTAAAACGATTGGTATATTTTTCCCACCACCAATTTCTTTAGAATATTCAACTGCGCCTTGCGCTAAATAGCGAAGCAAGGTTTGGTTTGCATATTCGCGCGCGCCTTTCGACACTTGCAAAATTACCGGTGACTTCGCCTCTGTGCAGGCTTGAATTATCGCCTGCAACTGCTCCATGTTATTAAAATTAAAGCCAGGAATAGCATAACCGCCATCAACTGCTTTAGAAAACATCTCTCTCGAATTAACTAGACCAAGATCTTTATAATTAACTGTCATTTTTTGCTCCTAAGTAAATAAATTGAATATCTAATTTAATAGATTAGACATTCAATGATTTGTAATAAAAAAATTTGATTTTAAATTATCACCCAATCCCACTCCGTGTTAATCTGTGTAATCCGTGGACAATTAACTTCTTTTTTTATCCACGGATTACACAGATTAGCACGGAATATGCAAATACTCCTGTTTATAATAACAATAGCGTCGCGGAGCGAAATATCTCGCAAACGGGACCTGACGAAGTATTCGGGAATTTTCACTTGTTATCTATGTTATCTATCACATTCACCAGCTATCAAATTAACCATACCAAATAACGTAGCTATATCTGCAATTGAATGCCCTTCTGCAAGGCGAGCGAAAATTCCAATATTTACAAAAGATGGCGAACGCACATGTAATTTATATGGGTTCTTCGTACCATCTGATACAATAAAAAAGCCTAATTCGCCATTACCACCCTCTACCGGGAAATACACTTCGCCTGCTGGTGGACAAATTCCATTCACAATTAAATTGAATTGGCTAATCATCCCTTCAATAGAATTATAAACCTCATTTTTTGCAAGCATAGTAATTCTATTATTATTTACAGCAATCGTACCTGGCCGTGCCATACTCAACCCTTGCATTACAATCTTCATTGATTGTTTAATTTCATTAATACGCACTAAAAGCCTATCCAGATTATCCCCTTTTTTTCCAACTGGAATTTCAAAATCATATCTATCATAAAGAGAATATGGAAAAACCTTACGCACGTCATAATCTACTCCACACGCACGCAACATCGGACCAGTCAGACCATAACTAATCGCTTCCTCTTTTGAAATTACACCTACGTTCTCCATTCTATCTACGAAAATGCGATTACGAAGCAAAAGGGCATTACTATCTTTAATCAGTTTGTTGATTTTTACAAATCGCGCTTCAACCTGTTCACGAAATCGTTCCGGCAAATCCGCATTTACACCACCAATCACACTATAGGTACAAGTCACGCGTGCACCTGTTACCATTTCCAATAGCTCATAAATATACTCGCGCGCCTGAATACAATACTGCATAACCGTAGCTGCACCCAATTCCATTGCCGCCGTGCCTAAACAAGTTAAGTGATCAGCAATACGCGATAATTCACTCATAATTACGCGCAAATGCGCGGCACGTTCTGGCACCTCAATGTTCAATAATTTTTCAACGGCTAAACAATAGCCAACATTATTTATAATTGAGGAAGCATAATTCAAACGATCAGTATATGGCACAACTTGCGCATAAGTTACATTTTCACATTGCTTCTCAAATCCGCGATGTAAATAACCAACTTCCACATCGCAACGTTGCACGGTTTCGCTATCTAATTCTAGTTGCAAACGAACTGTACCATGCGTAGCCGGATGCGATGGCCCAATATTTAAAATCATCGTTCTACTGTGTAGAGAATCATCTAAATCGCGTGGCTGCATTGTGCTGGTAACATCACGCGTACGTGGTTGACGTTTTTTAAGTGGATAGTCTTTACGTAATGGATGCCCTTCAAATTCTTCGTAAAGCAAGATGCGGCGCAGGTCAGGATGATTCTTGAATTTAATTCCATACATATCCCAAACCTCGCGTTCCAAACAAATCGCGCTATGCCAAATGTCAGACATGCTATCTATTTCCATTTCCTCGAGTGGCAAACGGACTTTTATTTTAAGGCGGCTAGAATATTTTGAACTAAATAATTGATAAACAACTTCAAAACGATAATCATCAAACCTTTCAGACCAATCAATTGCCGTAATATCAATCAAAAAATCAAACGAAAAATCAAAATTATTTTTTAATTCCTTAAGAATTAGATAAATATTTTCGTACGCTACGTAATAAGCTAACGAATACATAAATATCGGACTACTTTCATCGGCAATTACCTTAGTCCCAAACTTTTTTTCAATGAAATCGCGCAGATTATTCATAGTGACAACCAACTCATAAAGAAGTCAGACAATCTTGCCTAACAACGCAATATGTGACAAATACCTCGCCCTAGGGCACGTTGTATCAAAGACATGCGAAATAATCACTTAAACCTCAATTAAGCAAGTAATTAACTACTTCAACAAACCATCTATCTGGGAGATTATAATGCCATCATTCGACGTCGTATCAAAAGTTGACATGCAAGAAATTTTAAATGGTGTAAACAACACAAAAAAAGAACTTGAGAGTCGCTATGATTTTCGCGGAAGCAAAAGCACGGTTGAGCTTGAAAAAGATCACATCCTAATTAATGCAGATGACGAAATGAAACTAAATGCGATCAAGGACATTTTATGTCAAAAAATTGCAAAACGCGGTATTGGATTAAAAGCGCTTGACCTTAGCACACCTGTTGAAAAAGCTAGTGGTATGTCCCTTCGCCAAAAAATTACGATTAAACAAGGTATCTCACAGGACGATGGGAAAATCATTGTCAAGGCAATAAAAGACGCCGGCCTAAAGAAGGTTCAAACACAAATCCAACAAGATCAAGTCCGTGTAACAGGTCAAAAAAAAGATGAACTTCAAGAAGTTATTGCACTATTGAAAGAAACAATTAGACTGGAACTACAGTTTGTAAATTTTAAGGACTAAAATGGTCGATACCGAAAATAGCATCTTCCCTCTCTTTAAAATGCCGAGATAAAAATCTAACTCGCTTTGTTCGTTAGATTTTTATCTCGACGCCACGAAGCGACGCAAATCTACTCTCTCAGTATCGACTAAAACAAAATAATATATTGATTAGTTGGGAAAAATTACCTTATACGTAGCGGTGTAATTTTTCACAAATTTCTAACATATTAACCTTATGGGCTGCTAATTTTTAGATGCCCGATTTCACTCAAAAGGAGATGTCGTGTTTAATAAACTTTTAACTCTAATATTATTTATTGCTGTTTCAACTTTTTCTTTAACGAGTTGCTCAACTTCTTCTGACAGTGCAGACGGGAGCGGAAGCGAAGAAGGCTATGACTACACTTTAGGAAACGACTTTGCCGACAGCGCAATGGCTGGTCATGAAAATCCTGAACTCGCTGCTCGTCTTGATGGTGGAAATATTCCTAGCCCAGGAGCAGAAGGCTCAGGCAAGTTCAAAGATGTTCGTTTCGCATTTGACTCTTCAAAATTAACCCCGGACAGTGCTTATACAGTTAAAGAAGTTGCCGCTCACTTAGCTACAAATCCAAATATGGTTGTCGAATTAGAAGGTCATTGTGACAAACGTGGAACAAGCGAATATAACCTTGCACTTGGCAATCTCCGAGCAAGAGCAGTTGCTGCCGCGCTTGTTAAAGAAGGCGTCGCCGCAAAAAGAATTACAACTGTTAGTTACGGCGCGGAAATCCCGCTAGATCCTGCTGCAACGGAAGCTGCGTTTGCTTTGAATAGACGAGTACATTTCGTAATTTATACAAAATAAATAGATGTAATCGTTTTGCTAAATATATTATAGGGGCATCGCATAGCCCCTATAATCGCCTGCCTTTGTATTTGATACATGTGCCACCACGCATATTCTTCAACCGATATGACTCTTTCTATCGTTCAAAAAATCAAATCTGCAATTTCACAAACTGTCATCGGTCAAGATGATTTAAAGAATAAACTTATTATCGCACTCCTTACTGATGGGCATGTTTTACTTGAGGGTGTGCCTGGCCTTGCAAAAACTCTCGCTATTAAAACACTCGCCAGCGCAATTCAAGCAAGTTTCCAACGCATCCAATTCACCCCAGATCTATTGCCTGCCGATTTAATTGGAACAGAAATTTATCGCCCTCAAGCAGGAGAGTTTGTCGTGCGTAAAGGCCCACTTTTTGCAAATTTCGTTCTAG
>JAVBQZ010000041.1:0-3815 GCA_031548505.1 Bdellovibrionota bacterium
CGATCAGCAGAAACCATTGTTTGTTTATTATGTGTAATAACAAGGAATTGCGTGTCTTTAGCAATGTATTTTACCATATCCAAGAAACGCCCTAGATTCGCTTCATCAAGCGGTGCATCAACCTCATCTAAAACACAAATCGGATTTGGTTTATATAAAAATACCGAGAACAATAGAGCGATAGCTGCAAGAGCTTTCTCACCACCAGACATTAAATCCAAACTTTTTAACTTCTTACCCGGCGGGCGAATTGAAATCTCTACACCACTTGTCAATGGGTCTTCCGGATTAATTAAATTTAAATGACCTGTCCCACCACCAAATAATTGAGGAATTAATTCCTCAAATTTCTTACTCACGAAAGTGAAAGCTTCAAGGAATTGTGATTTTGAAATTTCTTTTAATTTTTTTATTGTACTTTCCAAACTAGCCTTCGCATTTTCCAAATCAGCGCTTTGCTGTTTCAATCCTTCAAGGCGATCGCTTTCAGTTTTGTGGAGTTCAATTGTAGATGAATCAACCTCACCTTCACGCTCAATTCTAACACGGATTTGTTGTTGTTCGCGTTTTGCATCAGTAATTTTACTTTCAGCATCACGATCATCAAAATTCTGCATAAAATTTAATGCCTCATCTAAAGTCGGCATCGAAACCTGCTCAGGATATAACCTTTCTAATTCATTTTGCATCATAGACAGTTCAATAGAATCCTTCTCTAACTCTAATTGAACATCAGCACATTGTTTTGAAAGTTGTCCGCTTTTTTTACGTAATTCATCGTTCGTATGCATTTTATCACTCAAACCTTTCATCATCTCATCCCGTTTACGCTCCAATTCCTTCAACTGTTGTTGTCTATGATAATATTCCTCTTGCAATTTAGCGAACTCACTATCATTACTTTCATGTGTTTGTTGAAATTGTTTTAACTTCCCTTCTATTTCCTCCCCAATTACTTTTAACTCTTCAATCTTACCACGTAACTCACTTTCTTCCTCAGCAATTCCATTTAGGTCTTTGTTTAACCCTTCAATACGCCTCTGCTCATAAAGTGATTTATTTTCATTTGCGGAAATGTCATTTATTATAGCATGTAACTTATTTTGTATTTGTCTTTCTGATAATAGTTTATGCTCTTGAATTTCCCGCTCTGTTTGGCGTGCTTTGTTTAATAAAATATTTAATTTACGCTGCAATTCTATGGCTTGTTCTCTAGCTACCTTTAACCCACGAATTTTCTCGTCAGCTACTTTAACTTCCATATCTTGCGTTACTATTGTCTCATCTAATGAATTAATCACATCGCGCAATTGCTGAACCTCTTCCTCACATTCTTTAATCCTACGATTCCAAGATAACGACAAACCTTTTCCATCAGTTGTCCACCAACCCCAACCTGAAACAACCTCTCCTGACAACGAAACAACAATCGCCGCATCAAGAAAGTTCGCTTTCCTAAATTCCTGCAATGCTACCGCCTCATTCATCGAATGAACAACTATTACGTTACCTAATATAGCTGAAGCCAAGGAATAGAAATCACTTTCTACTTGGATTTGTTCCAATAAAATTTGCGCAGAAGGAGCAACGTTTAATTCAGCATCAGAAATTGAAATCTGCGGGATGATACCCACATTAGTTTTATTCATTATGCCGAATTTTACCTTATCGTCATTAGACTGCTTCCCTGTATATACATCTACAAAATTCTTATAATCAGCAGGTACTAGGAAATTTGCCTTATCACCAAGCACGGCATTTATAGCGCGTTGATATTTCTCCGACACTGTTATTCCGGCAACAAAAACCTTAGCTGAATCAGGTGATACATCCTCGACAACCTGCTTTGCAACTAAATTAGCCATACTTTCTAATTGCGAACTTAAAGTGGTAATCTCTGTTTCAAGGCGTGCTAAAGCTAGTTCTTTATGGGATTTTTGGTTATGCGTATCTTTTAATGCACGACGTTTATTTACAATATCCGATTCTGCTTGTCGTAAATTTTCGGTTGTATCAGATAATTGTTCACATTGCGCCGTAATTTCCTTAATTTCATTTTGCTGATTAAGTAATAAAGCACTTTGTTCATTTGTATCAATATTTGCCAAAGTATTGGCAATTTCTAATTCAACTTGTTGCTTACGCTCTTTCAAATTTTCAAGCTCGCCAAACAAAATAATCGTATTTTCCTCACTAGCTTTTATATCACGATAAATTCCATCGCGACGCGACTGCAAGCGTTCAAGACGTTGATACGCGCTAGAAACCTGTTCTTCAACACGCGTCCCCTCAATTTTAATTTGATTCTCTTTCTGTTTTTCTGAACGGATTTTTGTATCAAGCACATCGTTTTGCGAACGAAGCGAAACTATTTCCTTATCACTAATCTGCATATCACCGCGAATCTCCTCACCTTCAGCCGATAATACTAGTATAGAATTTTGAATCGCATCAATTTCTGCTGACAATGATGAAATTTGATTTTGATAATCACGATTACTTATAACAATTCGCGATGCCGAAAGATTGAATGACATCATATCCAACTCTTTCAAACGCGCTTTTAGTTCAACACGTTGCTCAGCTCGTGTTGCTTGGCGTTTTAATGAACGTACCTGCTTATCAACTTCGACAATTATATCAGAAATTCTAAGTAAATTTTGAGATGTTTTTTCTAATTTACGTCCGGCGACTTCAATACGTGCACGAAAATTGGAAATCCCGGCAGCTTCCTCTAATAATTCTCGACGTTCAATTGGCTTTTTTATTAGAATTTTTGAAATCTGATCTTGTTGGACAATGCTTAATCCGCGTGCCCCAAGACCTACGTAACGATAAAATTCAACCATATCACTAAGACGACATGGAACTTTATTTATAAAATATTCACTTTCACCGGAGCGATAAAGACGGCGAGTTAGTTGAATTTCGGTAGCAGAAAAAATACCCGGAATATCGGCAATACTTGAAGTAAAGATTTTTTTACTTTCGTCTTTTTCATCGTCTTGAACGATTTCCGAAGTCTCTCCTTCATTCATTTCGTCCGCAGAAGAATTATTGAGCGATTCATCTTTACCACCAGAAATGACAGTAAAATTATTATAACTATTACCATCTGCATCATTCTTTAATACCACTGAAACCTCGCACATACCGAGCGGGCGACGAGCATCAGATCCATTAAAAATCAAATCCTCCAACACACCACCACGTAATTGTTTCGCACTTGTTTCACCTAAAACCCAGCGCAAAGCGTCCACAATATTTGACTTACCACAACCATTCGGCCCTACAATTCCAACGAATTTTTTATCTAAATTTAAAACGAATCTATCTACAAAGGACTTAAACCCAAAAATTTCAAGACGAACTATCTGCATTGGTATGGAAAATTAAATGGCGCTCGTAAGACTGACCCTACCGTCTGTCATTATGACTACCTAATATATTGAATAATAAAACAAAAATGGCGCTTTTAATATCAGCGCTTCACCTTTTTGCAAGGGGCGTGTCTATATATAAAAATATAAATTAAATAAACCTATTATTATTAAGCTATTAAAAAACAAGTGATTTAATAAATAATTCTGTAATTTAAGATATAAATTACAATGAGATTTATTGTGAATCAAATAATTCCTTGATGTGTTAGCTGGATACATTATACATTAATCCATAAAAGTGAAAAAACATATTCACTCTTACGATCTGCAATTTACATAAGACTCATCGAATACTTATACAGACTTTATTGTATAGTATAACTACATCTGTAATGAATTCAAAAGAATGATAAAGAAAAATATAAAGAAAAG
>JAVBQZ010000181.1:0-12005 GCA_031548505.1 Bdellovibrionota bacterium
GTTTTCTTTAAAATTTCACGCATCACTCCTTTAGCATTACTATAATCAGAACTCCCAACAAGTCCTCCCCAACGTCCACGTAAATCAATACCAAATTTATTTTCAAATATACGCGCTAACGCACCCAAATTTTTGAATATAAATAGTTTTAACCTTAACACTAATGAACGACGTACTTTTATTCCAGCTGCTGCAATCAAAACAACTCCTGCAATTTCACTAGGATATTTACTAGCCATTACAACCGATAATTTTCCACCAAACGAATGCCCTAAAAAATACGTTTTTTTAATGCCTTCTTTCTCATTTAATTCATGCAACCAATTATAAATTGCATTTGTATATTTTTCTACTCCCCAAACACTGTCAGGTACAGTTGATTGCCCCGCACCAGGTAGATCCAAAACATAATTCTCAAATTCTGAACTAAAATATTCAGCCAGTGAAAGCATAGTATAATGACTATCTCCCCAGCCATGTAACCAGATTAACCTCTTTTGTTTTGATGAATTATGGAGTGCTTGTGAAAAAATCATAAGGCCAATGATTAGTAGTTAGTGATTTACATATAAAAAAACACCAAATACGCTCATTATGCAAGGTAAAACCTAGCATTATAGCATTTTAGTTAACATTATAGATGAAATTTTTTTGTATCGTTAAGTATCTAAAAATCATCCTTCCTGCTCCGCCTTGCACTATCATTACAGGCAGCGCTATCCCACAACCCTTTGTATTTTGCACCAGCAATTTTCGAACCTTCAAGTTGATAATATGCGGAACGTGAAAAAACATAAAAATCAAAAGAATTTTCACGAGCGATACGAATGGCACCAGCAGATGAATCCAAATTATCAATCACGCGCACTGTTTGATATGAAATATTAATTATATTTTTATAACGTTGACGCAAATTATGAAATGCATCCGATAATGCGTAAGGTATCGGATCAGCAAATGATTCCGCAGCTAAACTTACAACTGAGCGTATGGACCCAGGGCCTAAAAGTGGTACCATCAGATATGGTCCAATTGGTACACCGTATGCTCCGAGAGTTGTACTTAAATTTTGTGGTGTATAAGGCAAACAATTTTCGCCAGCCACATCAATCGTTCCTAAAAATCCAGCCGATGAATTTATCACAATGCGTGCGATACTTGCCATCACGCCGTCAATATCGCCTTCAATTAAATTATTAAAAGCATAATATGGCTCAGTCACATTTCGTATAGAATTTTTTAGCGAAAAACGAATTTTCTGCGGAACGTAATCAACATAAAAATCGGCAATCTTTAACGCGCGATCCCAAATCCAATCATTAAAAACCAATATTTCGCGATTCATTCCTTCAAACGGATCCCACACATCTGCAAGATACTCACTACCGGCTTCGTCTTCCGCTGAGTAATCGCTATCAGTATCATCATCATAATAATCGTCATCTGCGAACACAGGCATAGCGAATATGGGCAACATCAATACGCAAATAAACAATAAAAACAATGACGTGCCTTTAAAATATTGAAACATAAAATAATTCTTAAATTTCATTTTCACTCATACGCAAATACAATCCCAGCCTCCTCGTTTTACATTTTGACCGATATACTCCTGTCACTTGAGTTTTCCTCCTACGAGCATTGTAAGTTCTACAAACAACACTAAATGTGCTGTTTGGAAAATTTTACAGAGAAATTTGCAATAACCGAAATTTATTAAACAATTCATCGCTAAAATATTCTTTGTAAAATTTGTTTGTCGTCTAAAATAATTGTTGATTACGACGATATCAACTAATATGGCTCCGCTAACGCTCCGCATACTCATGCTCCAAAAAGGGGCTAAGAAAAGTGATATACTCATGGAGCAGAGTATATTCTAAATTTTCTCCTACTTGGACAGACAATTGGCGTCGCCCCTTATATGATTGGTATATGGCTTGACAATTACGAATTATTAAATAATTTCCCTCTTTCTTTAAAATACAAAATTTGCTAGATTATCACCGTTTTTTCAGATAATTAATAATAACGCATTGTTATTATTATATTTTTTTGGCGGCCTGGGTGGTGGAATTGGTAGACGCGTCGGACTCAAAATCCGATGGGGGCAACCCCGTGAGAGTTCGAGTCTCTCCCTAGGCATTTAATTTATTAAGGTTTTGTTATTATTTCTGCTTTATTCTCACAGTTTTCTCAATTTTTCTAATAACATAGCCGATATATTAGTAATGATTGGTATTAATTCATAAACTTAATATTCAGTCACTAAT
This sequence comes from Bdellovibrionota bacterium, assembly GCA_031548505.1. Lineage (GTDB taxonomy): Bacteria > Bdellovibrionota_C > UBA2361 > SZUA-149 > JAITKM01 > JAITKM01. The sequence goes on from JAVBQZ010000181.1 coordinate 2,274, forward strand.
AACACTTTTTTACATCAGGTTTTTGCTTAAGAATACGCATAATGGGTTACGATCTCCATAAACGTTTATCAGAGTTAGGAAAAAATGCACAAAATGAGCATTTCCATGCCATCAGTGTTGTTAGGGTATTTTTCATAGCTCTAATCTGCTTCTTCATCTTAGCTCTTATCTTTAAAACTAATAATCAATCAGCAACAATCGCTGCAGGCGAAACTCTCAAACAAAATTTTTATTTTAAAACTTTACAAGGCGAGCTTATCCAATCCGGTGCAAATGATACCCAACTTAAAAATAACCTAGACGGTTATATTTTTCTTACACGCCTAAAGAATCAATTAGATGATCGTATCAACCTGCTTGGTTTTTTTTCAAATGCAGTCAAAGAAAAATATAATTCCACTGCAAAATCACTCGTTATTAATTTCATTTTACCCAGTGAATACGGTCACCTTTATGGTGAAAACAAAAACTTTGATCCATTTATTTACCTACGTACCAATACTAACCTATCTACGCGAATTAACCTCAACTTAACAAATATCAAACCGAATATTCAGAATAGTTGGGAGGCAACTTTTGTAGAAACAATTTTGCGCATAATTTTTATTTTTTTCATAACCATACCGCTTTGGATTCTCGCTGCTATCTGCGGATTCTATAGCACGGGATATTTCACTAAAAAGCAAAAGTTCGATCCAATCCTTTCCATTTGCGATCGCAAGCGCAGTCCATTTTATTCCGGCATTTTCGGCGCACTCAATATCAACGGCAAAATTAGTGGAATTGAAACTGCAAGTGTTGGCCTTGCTTGTCCTAACATGGTCAAAGTTGAAGATGCGCAAAGTCATAAACTTGTTAGCATCCTCAAATCATTCTCAGCATATTGCAACACAACTTTAGATTTAACTCGCATCATTCTCGCCTACCGCGACTTTCCTTGTTTTGTAGAAGAGGAACGCCAAATTGATAATTCAGAAGATGATGGAAAGAATCCTAACGAGTTTAACCCAAACCATGGCATGGTCACGAACAAGGATGGCACAATTGAGGACTATGCCTGTGAAGTTTTACCAGCACTTTTGCTCGCCCACAGAACACTTAAAAATTATTTTGCAACCAACAAAAATATTTTGGAAACAGAATTCGATAACAAAGACATCTATTCAAAATTAAAAGATGATTTGCGTACACAAACCGAAAAATTTCCGCCAATTGCTAAGACGATTTTACAGATGCTAACGCCAGAGCGCGCTAGAGCATTTACTTTGCTTTCCCCGCGTGACATTGCAACAGCATATCTAGCAGTTGAAGCAGGCAAATGCTTGGTTTATAAAAAAACGGGTAATGGCTATTTAAAACTTTCGCAATTTCCGCACCTTCAAGCACGCGCGATACTACATTCAATTTATGCTTATCATCAAGATTTCAATGGTGATAGTCGTCTAATGATTCGTCAAGCTATAATTTGTTCTCGTCGTCACCGCGATTTCGGGCGTTCATTTTTACCGGAAAAAATGCCGGAACAATGCAAGGCGTTACGCGACATTTTAGAAGTCCTTTATATTGACAAGAAAAAATTAAATGACTCCGCGCTAATTACAGAACTTGACGCGTACTTGGATGAGATTAAGTATAACTGGAAAAAGAATTTCTCTGATTTTATAAAGCAAAGTTATAACGGCGAAGATAATGAAAATAATAATACAGTTTTCAATGTCGATACTGGAATAGTCGATAAATCAGTTGTCTTAATAAAACAAGAAAATATTTTAAGTCTTGCATTATACGGTTATGAAAAAGCACGTTTAGAACGAATTCATCGTCTAATGAAACATGCAAAGAAATTTAATGACGCACTTGCAATTTCTGCAAAATTACCAGGATTTAAACGCCAACTTGAAAATGAAAACGAAACTAAGGATGAGCGTAATAAAAGCAGAAATTGGGATTTAGTAAAGAAAATGCTCACCCGCTACAATTGGCTTTCTACGCGATTAAATGATGATTCGGTGCCGACAAGTGGTTTAATTTATGGCATTGTACTCGACACAAAAATTGTTGATCCACAACATAAAAAATTTGAAACATTAGTTCCAATTCGTCAACGCCGTATGAAAGAGCTTTTCGGCGCAAATTGGGAGAAAAAATATTACGCAAACAATCCACATCCAAATAATATTAAAACATTTGTGGACAAAGAAGAATTTGCAGAAACTTGCGAAAAATTTAAGATCTAATCATGGCTAGACAGTATGAAAAAATAGACCTCAGCAATGCTCTGGTTTCCAAGCGTCAGAACATAGTGAATGTATGCAAAGGAAGCATCGCTGCTATGTTTGTACTTATGCTATTCCCTGTAGCAACCAATTTGTCTATTTTAGGTTTAATGATTTTATCAGGCATTATTCCAGCCATAATGTTGTTTATTTTGACAACTACCATCAGCCGCCATCGCTATATTGACCTTGAGCGCAAAAAAGAATCTGAAGCTCGTAATGGCGCACCGGTTCTCGGACTTCCACCAGATAGAAGTGCGTTTGCAGATGGTGTGCAAACTGCAAAGGATCGTGGCAAACTAATGATTGATAAATATTTAGTTGGTTTTGAATTGGATAGTGGAAAACCAATCTGGGTCACTGATGACGAATTATGTAGCCATGCTTGCGTATTCGCTAAAACAGGTGTTGGTAAAACACTTTGGGTTGAAGGGTTAATGTTTCAGCAGATGGCACGCGGACGCGCGAGTGGTTTAACTTTTATTGACGCAAAGCGCGATCCCGGCACACTTGCTGACATTATATTAATGGCACTTATTACTGGACGTATTGAGGATTTGATTGTTGTAGATCCATTCAATCCCGTCTGTTCATATAATTTCGTATTTACAACACAACGCGAGGACGTAAAGGCTCGCAAAATTTTGCGTTGTGGATTGCCGCCTACTTCCGATGCCAGCACAACTAAGCATTATGATCGACTCGCAGCTGATGCTGTTTATCGAGTTGTAAAAGCTATGGAAAGTTTCGGTTTAGCTTGGTCAGTTAAAGATATTGCTGTAGCACTCAGCGCGTTTACTATTGCCTATCCACGTATGCGCGCACTACTACATGAACGTGGTGAAAGAGAGGCAATGGTTGAGCTTGGTCACCTTGCAAATAGCTATCGTACGGTCAAAGGCTCATTAGATTCTGCACGTTTAACCGATAATTTACGCGGTATAGCTTCCGAATTACATTCAATTGCAAATTCCGAAGCAGGCGAAATGTTTTGTGCACCACGTGCTGACTTAAGTTTAACTGATGCAATCCGTCGTGGTAAAATTATTTATTATATGTTGCCACGTCTAGAAGAAGCAGAAAGTGCAGCACGAATGGTGAAAGTTTTTCGTGAGGATTTGGAAGTTTCAATTGGAGAAATTACATCAAGCAGAGGGTATCGTCTTGAAGATCCTCACATGGTTATAATTGATGAAGGCGCATCAACTTTTGGTCCGACTTGGGCGAACTTGTTTGAGCTTGCGCGAAAAGGACGTTTTGCTTTGATTTTTGGAGCACAATCAATTGGCGGTTTGATGGATACTACTATGGGATTGAGTCAGCAATTTTATGAACGCGTGATTGCGAATGTAAATTTGAAAGTTATTATGCGACTTGGTGATAACAAAACTGCAAAAGATATGGCTGAATGGTTTGGAAAAATCACTACTCAAAAGAAAAGTATTTCTACTGGTATTTCAGAAGGTATTAGCGGACGTGAATTTACAAAAAATCTTGAGGTTAACCGCCGCAGTTCCGATTCAATCAAGGATGGTATTACTCTAACTGACAATGAAGAAGATTTGGTTTCTCCGGAAGAATTAAAACACGAAATGTCGGCCGAAAAAGGCTTAGCATGGTTTGATACCGGCGATGGTATTTTGCGCAAAGGTCGTTCAATTTGGTTTGATAATAATATTCCAAGCTCGTGGGAAGGCCGTGAATACTTGGTTAACTACGAAGCGATTGAAGCAGATGAAATTGGCCTGGCAGAATGGGTTGATGAACATATTCTCGCAGTTGAACGCTCCGAAACCGAATCAAAGCGCTCGCCAGAATTCGCAGATGATTTTTCCGCATGGCGCGATGATAAAGGCGAAAATGGAACTAATGGAAATGGTACTACTCAAAACAAGCCAACTACCCCAACCAGCACAACAACTGATGAAGCGGGCGCATTTCGTTTTGACGCATCACGCGGCTTCAAAGGCGCGGGAAAAAGTTACAGCGCACATATAGTAGAAGAACCAAAAATAACCGAAACAACAACGACAACATCAACGGTTAAGCCACAGCCTGGACAACAAGAGCAATCTAAAAAATCAGAACCACCTAAAGAACCTGAACAACCCAAAAAACGATCACCTCTCGGATTTAAAAAATAAAAATTAAATCGCTTTTGCAAAACTTTAATCACAAAACTCGCAGATAATTTGTTCGCATGGCGCGATAATATACTCCTGTTACTTGATTTTTCCTGAAAAGGTGCTTGTAGTTTTTACAAACATTTTCTTGTTTTGTTATCGCTTCGCGATGCTATTGTTATTATAAACAGGAGTATATTTGTATATGGCTCCGCTGACGCTCCGCATACTCATGCTCCTAAAAGGTTCCGAAAATTCGGGGAAACTCATGAAGCATGAGTATAAAGCCAGATCGTATCTTCTTCTTTGAATAAATAAAAATACTACTAACTACTAACGTAACAATACCACCAACTATATAGCCAGTGAGTATTGAGTATTCCAATCCTTCAGGGGCAACTATGATATATGTTGATGTTACCATAGTCATAAAAACCGCTGGCAATAAAGTTATCCAATAAGGTTTATTCTCTTTAACCAAATATACAGTTATCATCCAAAGAGTAATAACAGCCAAAACTTGATTTGACCAAGCCATATAGCGCCAAATAATATCAAAGTTAATTTGTAAAATAAAAAAACCGATAATAAAAAGAGGAATAGAAACCAATATTCTATTATAAATTGATTTTTGATTACATTTTATCATGTCTGCCACAATCAAGCGAGCAGAACGAAATGCAGTATCTCCAGTCGTGATAGGTGCTACAATAACGCCAATAATTACCAAAAATCCACCCCAACTCCCAAGCCATGTATGAGCAATTCTGTCTACGACAACCGCAGCACTATGATCGTTTTCAGTCAAAAAAAGTTGTAATCCTGAAATAGAACCAAAAAAGCTCATGGCTGCAGCCGCCCAAATCAAAGTTACCAAAGCTTCAGCAATCATTGCACCGTAAAAAATTTTTCTTCCTTGATTTTCATTAGTCATACAACGCACCATTAATGGCGATTGCGTGGCGTGAAAACCGGAAATTGCTCCGCAAGCTATAGAAATAAAAATCATAGGAAACAAAGGGAAACGTTGAGGATTAGGATGCATGTTACGCAAAGAATCAAAAGTTATTTCTGGGATATTTGCTTGATAATATATGAGAGAAAAACCAATGCCTATAGCCATAAATAACAAAGTAAACCCAAAAAGCGGATAGATTCTCCCGATTAGCTTATTTATGGGTAGCAAAGTTGCAAGTATGTAATATAAAAAAATAATAATACCCCATATTATAAATTTAAATGTATCAATATTTTCGATATTAAATGATGCAAAAATACTGGAGGTTGTTATATTTAAAAACAAAGTATCGGATGTTAAATTGCTTAGTAATTTTGCCGGTCCGGCAACGAATACGGCACCAACTAAAACCATTAGAAGAATTGAAAAGACTCGTGTGAACTGTTTAAAAAAATTACCTAAATATTTGCCCGTTATTTCAGGCAAGCTCAATCCGGAATTACGTAACGAAATCATTCCGGAAAAATAATCATGAACTGCCCCACCAAATATACTTCCGAACACAATCCAAAGAAAAGCAGTCGGTCCATAAACTGCTCCAATAATTGCCCCAAAGATTGGCCCCAACCCGGCAATATTTAAAAATTGAATTAGAAAAATTTTCCAAGTACTCATGGGTATATAATCAACACCATCCGCTTTAGCCAAAGCTGGGGTCTTGTGATTTTCGTTAATGACAAACACTCGTTCGACAAATTTGCCATATATAAAATACCCGGCAAAAAGACTTAGAATTGAAATTAAAAAAGTAATCATTGAAATCAGATATTAGTTAGAGTTTGGACTCAAATTACAAATGCAACTTTCAAGCTAATAGTATTTGAAATTGACAAAAAATCACTTACTATTTGAAACTCTATTTTCTTCGCAGTTATATATACTCATGCTCCTTGAGTTTTCCTCTATAAGCATTGCAGGTTTTTACAAACTTTTTTTTTAAATTATTGCTGACGATGCTTTTATTATTATAAACAAGGGTATAAGAGAGGCCATCTCCTCCCCTATAATAACAGTAATGCTCAAGACTTGTTACCTAGAATACCAACTACGGTTTCCAAAAAAACAATTAAGAGAAGTATATATAAAAATAAGATAAATTATGGATACTCAAACTATAAAAAAATACGAATCTATGGCTAAGCTCGACCTTAGTGATGAGACACGCGCCTGGATGATTGATACAATAAATATGCTGGAAGAGAGTTTTAGGAAACTAGAACAAATTGATACTGATGGAATCCAACCGCTTATTAACGTTCTCAACTTAAATGCTCCATTACGCGAAGATGAAGTAAAAAAAATATTCACACGTGAGCAAATTCTATCCAATGCACCACAAGAAAATAACGGCTACTTTGAAGTACCAAAAATTTTAGAGTAACTTTTCAGGGAGACAAGAGCATGAGTATAAAATTTATGGCTGAAGACAGTATTATGATAGCGGGTAAAGTATGCACTGCTGGATCAAAAATACTGAAAAACTTCAAAGTAGCCTTTAATGCTACAGCCTATGAAAAGTGCATACAAAATAATATAGAATTTGTTGGGCAAGTAATTCCAAACGAATTCGGCATAGATAATTTATTTGATAACGAAGAAAAACTAACTGCTTCTATAACAGCCTTAACCGATAAAAAATGTGATTTCATATTGTGCAATGATGTCTTTGGACATCTCCGTTGTGATGCTCCTAAGCATAACCTAATTTACATACACCCAGCATACGGCACAGTTTCACGTTTCGGTTTAGTTCCTACAGTTTCTTCAATGGACCAAATTGGAGTATTATGTCGCAATCTAGATGATGGAATTAAAGTGTTTTCAATAATATCAGGACACGATAGCAGAGACGGCACAAGTTTACCAAATGACGCCTATAATTTTGATGCAAAAGACGAGACCGCAACCATTCAAACTGCCGAAAATGTTTCATTTAAATACCTCGATGTCCTACCACAAGTCTTTTATATTTTAGCCGCCGCAGAGATTTGCAACAATACAAATAGATATGATGGAATAAAATTTGGTTGCCGTGCACAAAACACAAAAGATCTCGATGAGCTTTATAAAAAAACAAGAACCGAAGGTTTGGGACGCGATGTATGCCTTGCCTCAATTGTTGGTTGCATGGTGTTGTCACAAGAACATTATAATGCTTTCTATAACAAGGCAATGCAAGTCCGCCGTTTAGTATATGATTACTATAATACTTTACTAACCAATATTGATGTTTTGCAACTACCAACCGTATCCGAAGGCAAATATAAACAATTATCAATTTATGCCTTACCGGTTTTATGTGGATTATCAAGTATTTCACTGCCAAACGACAACCAACTTATATGTAAACAAGGTAAAGAAAGTATGATGTTTGAAACTGCGAGGAGGTTCTTATGAAATATGAAATCGTAATAGGCTTAGAAGTCCACGTAGAACTTGCCACCAAATCTAAATTATTTTGCAGTTGCAGTACAAAGTTTGGAAGTGAACAAAATGAAAATGTATGCCCGGCATGTGCTGGTATGCCGGGAATGTTACCTATCGCTAATAAAAAGGCAATCGAGCTCGGTATCGCTGCTGGAATTGTAACAAATAGTGAAATTACTTCTTTGATAACTTTTGACAAAAAAAATTACTTTTACCCCGATCTCCCTACCGGTTATCAACTCACTCAATTACTCACACCAATTTGTAAAAACGGTTATGTCGATATTGAAATAAACAATAACATTAAACGTATAAATTTAAAGCAAATTCATATTGAAGAAGATGCCGGCAAACTCATCCATTCACATAATACAGCGCTTGTAGATTATAATCGTACTAGCATACCGCTTGTAGAAGTGGTCAGTGAACCGGATTTTCGAAGTGCCGCAGAAGTCGTAGCCTATCTTGAAAAATTACGTTCGCTTTTTACTTTTGCCGGAATATCAGACTGTAGAATGCAGGAAGGCTCAATGCGCTGTGACGTTAATATATCAGTACGAAAATTTGGCGAAACAAAGCTTGGAGTCCGAACTGAAATAAAAAATATGAATTCTTTAAAGGCAATTGTTAACGCAATTGAATATGAAGCGCAAAGACATATCAACGCATTAGAGGATAAAACGGAAGAGCTCACGCAAGAAACACGCCGTTATGACGATAACTCAGGTCAAACTTTTTCAATGCGCAACAAAGAAGGTCTTGCCGATTATCGATATTTTCCTAGCCCAGATACTTTACCAATTAAAATTAATAGCGAATGGATAGAAGCAGTTAGAATGTCATTGCCGGAAATGGCACATGAAAAATTTGCAAGAATATCGGCGTTAGGCATTGCAACCGCCGATGCTAAAATTATAACCAATAGTAAAAATATTGCCGATATATTCGACGCATTAATCACACGTGACGTGCCGTTAAAAGACGCGGCATCCTGGATAGTGACTGAGCTTTTATCAATGGATACCGAAGAAAATAAATCAAGCGATAATATTGAGATTGACACTAACAAATTTGCAGATCTAATCCTACTTGTTAACAAAAAAGTAGTTAATCGCAATGTCGCAAAAAAAGTTTTAGCTCTTATTTATAAAGAAAATATTGATCCGATAGAGTATATAGAACAAAATAACCTCAGCATGATATCTAATCTAGAAGTTTTAGATAAAATCACCACCGAAATTCTAATAGAAAATGCTAAAATTGTAGAAGAATACAAGCAAGGCAATGAAAGAATTGGAGCGTTTTTAATTGGAAAAATTATGGCTAAAACTGCCGGCAAAGCTGACCCGAAAATTGTCAAAGAGATATTACAAAATAAGCTAAATGGTATCGAACAATAGATTAAGAAATAACCTTGTAGTAAAAAACATAATGACAACTACGATGGGTTAGAATCATAGATTTAACCCATCGTTAAGTTGCCATTATAGCGGAGCTCTCTAAGAAGTTCTCAAAACATCAGCAAAACGATTTTGCCAACTCCTGAATTGAGCGATTACCGCTTTAAGGACTATGTTTTCGTTACTTAAAGAAATATTTTCTCTCTGCAACTTAGCATTATCCTCTTCAAGAGTCGTTTCCCATTCTGCTTGTCGTGCGTCAGACTCTTTACGCTTAGCGTCCTTTTCTGCAAATTCTGCTTCAAGTTCAGCAACCCGCGCTACGAGCTTCGCTTCGTTCTCTTCGTGCTGCGTCCTTTCTTCGCCAATCCGCTCTTCCAACTCGCTTCGCCTTTTACGTTCCAAAATCAATTCTTTGCGCAAAGCATTGATTGATTGATGTAATTGACAAAACAGCTCGGGGATTTGCGATTCAGATTTGAAATATT
>JAVBQZ010000122.1:0-3331 GCA_031548505.1 Bdellovibrionota bacterium
AGAAGTTTTATCAAAATCAATTGTATCTGTTTCTAAATGTTTTTTGCCCTTCATATTCATATGTTCAGCATACTACGAACAAATTATTATTTTTGCAATAAGTATAAATGGCACAATTTTCCAACAACTTATCTAAACCAAAATTGCAACTAAAACAGTGATTTTAGACTATTTTGTGACGCAAAACACAAAAAAACTCCCTAAAATACCAAAAAAATGCTGAATTTTATCTTTTGTCACAATTCTACCGATAGGCATAATAACAAATTACAGATTATAAATTATACATTTGTATTGTAAGAGCTGTATTAGGATTTGAATTGTGGAGAGGTGGGGTAATTGTGCATTGTAAATTGTGAATTGTTAATTATTATATCATGTCTGTCATCGACTATAACCAAAGATATCAAGGATTAAATACCAAACTGTTTCAAAAGAAACTCGCAAAACAAGCTTTGCCTCGTGAAGTTATTGAAGCACGTAATGAAGCAGGAAGCTTACTTGGAAAAATTGGAAAAAAAATTAGCCGGAAACATCGCGAACTTATTTCAGTCAAAAAATCGTTAGAACGTAATTTAAATCAAATCAATAGTGATATTAAACGTAATTCAAAAGCGTTATTTTTTCTTATTCCAATTAGAATTTTATCTGAAATCTTTGGAAGAATGAGCGGATTATCTGGGTCACTTGCAGAAACAAAAAAATTAAATGAAAAATATCTTAAATCTATAAATGATAAAATCGCCGAATTACTTGCACTAATTTCTACAGAAGATTCAAATGAAGCATCATTAATGCTTGCACGAAATTTTTATGATCAAGGTGAATACAAAATTTCAAAGGCTATCGCTGAAAAATTGCTACCAAAAGTGTTAGATAAAATTAAAGAATGTAATGAATTGATTAATTTTCATAATCCGAAAAAAGATTAGATTGCTTATATACTTCTGTTACTTGGACTTCCTGTAAAAGTATTGTGTTTTTTCAGAAACATTTCTCTTACTTTGAAGTGTTATGCATAATTCATAACTTACCACCCATCTCTCCGTGTTAATCCGTGGATAAAAAAAGCTAATTGTCCACGGATTACACGGATTAACACGGAAGAAGATTTGAGCAGAGGAATATTTGCATATGGCTCTGCAACTCTTAAAAGTTTTAGAAAACTCAATCACTATTACCATAATCTCTAACAGCATATATTCTATCTATATAACTCTTAATTTCTAATTTTTCTCTAATTAATTTCATATAATTTTTCGTGGAATATAAACCAAAATGTACGCGCTTATGCGTGACTTATTATTCTTATAAAATCCTATTAATAGAATACTCAAAAAACGAATTGTATGTTCGCATCAATATTGAAATTTTACAGAAATAGTTTCCTTAATTTAGGGAATGATTTTATTATTAAGAAATCTGAGAGAAAAACTAATAATAATATTTGGCACCAAAATTTATTTAAAAAAAATACGCCGACTCAGAAAGAAATAATTACTTGGACAAAACAACTATCATTACTAATTAAAGTCGGCATTACGATCTCAGAAGCACTAAAAATAGCAGAAGCACAACAAAAACCATCCTCAGCAATTTATAAGTTAACCACACAAATTAGAGCGGCCATAGACAATGGTACAACATTTTCTAGTGCATTAAAAAAATATCAAAAAGAATTCAACCATATATATATTGCTATGATTGAAGTAGGTGAAAGTAGCGGAACGCTTGATATTTGTTTTCAACAATTGACCACATTACTTGAAAAAAATTATCAGATTAGAAAACAAATTATTAACGCCACTATATATCCTATATGCGTAATTTCTGTTGCAATAATTGTTATTACCCTTTTGCTAACTTCGGTAATTCCAGCCTTTACAGCAATATATTCGGAAATGCAGGCAGAATTACCGGCTATAACTAATTTTGTTATTAGTACATCAGAATTTCTAATTCATAATTTTATACTTCTTGTAAGCATTATTTGCACAGGGATATATTTTGCATTTCAACAATTTAATAATGCAAATTCGAGGATGAGTATAGATAAAGCGATTTATAAAGTTCCTTTACTAGGTCATATTATTTTAAAGCTAGATACAGCGCGTTTCGCATCTGCAATATCAACCTTACTAAATACCGGATGTCCAATTATTACCGCATTAGAAATTAGCTCTAAAACTGTCTCAAACTCTTTCTTCACAAAAAATATAAAGGAAATCTCAAACAAAATAGCTGCAGGCGAAAGCCTAACCTTAGCTTGTGAAGATATAACATTATTTCCAATACTAGTTAAACAACTTTTAAACGTTGGTGAAACGACGGGCGCAATTGATGATATGTTTAACAATGTTTCTACTAATTACGAAATAGAATGTGAAAATTTTATAAAAAATTTAAAACAAATTCTAGAACCAGCAATTATAATTATTTTAGGGTTAGTTGTCGGCACAATAGTTGTCGCAATGTACTTGCCCATATTACAAATGGGACAATTGATTTAGAAGCAAAATAAAAAAATGGAGGTAAAATGAAAACGACACAACATGGATTTACGCTAATTGAATTATTAGTAGTTATAGCAATTATGGGAATACTTTCTTCAATTGCTGTTCCACAATATTCGGAATATAAAAAACGTGCTTATGATTCGGTCGCGCAATCAGACATTAGAAATTTGGTTACCGCTCAAGAGGCATATTATTTGGAAAACTCAAAATATGCGAATACTATTGAAAATTTAACTACTTTCAAATCAAGTAAAAATGTTACCATTGATTTATCAACTGGAAGCGACGAGAGCGGGCAATCCTGGAAAGTTTCGGCAAATCATCTAAATGGTACAACAAATAAAAAATTCTGTTATGATAGTACAACTGATACAAGTATTACGGAGTGTTAAAAATAATTAATAAAAAATCGTTAATTGTTAATTATATTTTCACTCTTCGTAGAGTTCAAAATTGTTTCTACCGATACAGGGATTTTATTTTTCCAACACGGATATTCGTCAACAACACCAGGAATATTTACTTGAGCCATTTGACCAGTTAGGTCTTCAAGTGGGAGTGCATTCAATAATGATGGTGTACTAAGAAGAAAATTTTGAATTGCTATAAAAATCTCTGTAGTTAACTCTTCATCTACTTCACAGTCTTCAGCTAACAATTTATTATCTTGAAGTAATTTAATTAATTCATCTTTTTCTTTTTTACGATTTTCTTTCTCCAAAGCAAAGGTATCTGGTGTTAAAAGTCCTAAACGTAAACGCTCGTTTAAATCATGTTCAGACCAATATCCCCAAAGTGTCATCATATCATGTGTT
>JAVBQZ010000215.1:0-4837 GCA_031548505.1 Bdellovibrionota bacterium
GTAAATTGTACACTGTACCTAATTAATGTCATATTCCTTTATCTTATACAGTAATGCTCGATGCGAAATTTCCAAAAGTCTTGCTGCTTGCGTACGATTTCCACCTGTTTGCTCTAATGCCTTTAAAATTAATGTTTTTTCAATATTCACCGTGTGAGTCTTTATAGATAAGTCAACTTGTTCAACTTCAATTTGCTCCGCAAGCGTCATATATTTCTTCTTTTTATCAAAAACCTTGTTCGGCAAATCATCAATTGTAATTACATCACCTGTCTTTAAAACCATTGCACGTTCAATACAATTTTCTAATTCGCGAATGTTTCCATTCCATTCATAACCAATTAACGCTTTAACGGCATCATCAGTGATTGTCGGTTGCTGGATATTAAATTTTGCCGCATTTTTTTCTAAAAAATGCTCAATTAAAATTTTGATATCGCCTTTGCGCTCACGCAATGGGGGGACTCTAACGTTAATTACATTTAAACGATATAATAAATCCTCACGAAAATTTCCTTTGCGGACTTCATCTTCAAGGTTTTTTAAAGTCGCGGTTATAATCCTCACATCAATTGGAATCTGTTCATTACTCCCAATTGGCGAAATTATACGTTCCTGTAAAACGCGAAGTAATTTTACCTGAAGTAAAAACGGCAAATCCCCAATTTCATCTAAAAAAATCGTGCCACCGTGTGCTTCTTCAAACAGTCCTTTTTTGTCGAATTTTGCATCAGTAAACGAACCTTTTTTATGCCCAAACAACTCCGTTTCTAAAAGTGTTTCTGGAATTGCACCGCAATTAATTGCTACAAATTTTTTATTTTTACGAGATGAATTATTATGAATCGCGCGCGCAACTAACTCTTTTCCCGTACCACTTTCACCGGTAATTAAAACAGTAGTATTGAAATTTGCAATCTTTATTATTGTTTCTAGAACTTCTTTCATTTTCGCATCTTGCGAAATAATGCCTTGCTCTTTAGCTATAGACTTCGCATTTGTTTTTGCACTATTTACATTAGCATGTATATTTTTCCTTAAACAAAATAACAATTCGTCTTTGCTAAATGGTTTCGTCAGAAAATCAACCGCACCATTTTTGATTGCCTCAAGTGCCAAATCAGAAACTCCACTCGCACTCATCGCAATAATTACACCGGAAAATTTACTATCTTTGAGCTGCTTAAGAAAATTAATACCATCGAGTTGCGGCATTTTTAAGTCAATCAATAAGATGTCTATATCATTATTTTCACGTAATGCACATAAGGCGCCAACAGGGTTTGAAGAAGTAGTAACTTCAAATTTATCAAGTGAATTCTGCTGCAAATTTTCCGTTTCAAGAATTGCTTTTAGCGATTCTAAAATAATTTTTTCATCATCTAAAATAAATATTTTTTTCATATTATTTAATTAACGGGGAAACTTTCCAATCTCTCTATCTAGTCTGGACAAAGATTTTGTACTTTCACAGAGGGTTTATTAAATGTATCTAAATGTATAAAGCAAAGCTGCCAACACTAACCACGGACCAAAAGGAATTTCTTCATATCGAGTTCTCTTCTTTGCAAATACAAAAAGCAAACCATAAATCGAGCCGAATATTGAACTGATAAATAGAATTGGAATAACTGCAAACCAACCAAAAAACGCTCCAAAGAAGCCAAGCATTTTTACATCACCCAAACCGAAGCCAATTTTTTTGGTAATCAGATAATAAACCCAAATTATTGCTAATGGCAAACCTGCACCAAGTAAAATTCCAAAAACAGAATCTAAAAGACCAGTTGTAATTGGTCCGCTAAATTTAAAAGCAAACTGTGAAATTCCGCCAAGAATTAAACCAACCAACATTCCAAGATAATTTATTTGATCCGGAATAATTTTAATTGCGATATCAATAAAAAGAACTGGAATTAAGAGAAATAGAAAAATAAAAATTGGAATAGCAATCCAAGTCATACCTAGGAAATAATATGTTACACAACAAGCGGCGATTGAGAGTAAATAAACTAGAATATTTTTAAATTTTGTTTCCGTATATTCCAGTTGTTCTTCTGGGTTTTGTTTTATGTATTGTTTAATAAAATGATTGACGTAGGTTTTCAAAGCAAAACCAAACACGAGGCCAATAAGGATAAGTGCAAAATAGATGTAAAGGGGAGATGTAGATACCATATGGATAAATATAATTATTACATAAACTAAAGAACACCGGGAACTATGCAAAAATTGCATAGTGGCGCATACACAGATTAACAATGACTCGCTAGATAATATAATACAGGGCTTGACTTTTTTATCTTGCTCAACTAGACGCCACGCCTCATGTTTAGTATTTCTTCTCAAAATTTCTTCTTTTTTGGTTACTATTTCCCGCTTCGCGGGTAAATATTCTTTTGTCTACACATCCCCTATATTTCCGCCTTTTAAACAAATTCACTAAATGTATTTTTGTGTTTCTGATTTAAAAAATTACCACTGCAAAAAAAACCAAAAATTATGAAAAGTTCAAATTTAGCGCAAAAAATCAGTATTAATGAACATGATAATATTCTTTCCAAACAAATAACTAAAAACAAGGTTTTAAATAGCCCGGTATTTCTTCCGATAGAAATATTAACAAAATTGCCAGTTAATGAAAAAATTACTACCTATGTTGCTAAACAACAAAACCAACTAAAATCAATATTAGATAGGCAAGATAAACGCCTCATTGTTATTGCCGGTCCTTGTTCAATACATGATGTCGATGAAGCAATTGATTATGCAAAACGCTTAAAAACCTTGAGCGAGAAAGTGGCAGATAAAATTTTGCTCGTTATGCGAACATACTTTGAAAAACCACGCACAACTATCGGCTGGAAAGGTCTTATCAACGATCCTGAACTTGATGACTCATGCCAAATCGAACGCGGTTTAGAGGTCTCACGCCACTTACTTATTGAAATTGCAAAAATGGAAATTCCAACAGCAACCGAATTGCTTGATCCAATATTATTACCATTTTTTGAAGATTTAGTTTCTTATATTGCTATCGGTGCAAGAACCTGCGAATCACAAATTCATCGCCAAGTTGCTAGCGGACTTAATTCTCCGGTAGGATTAAAAAACCATACTAATGGTAGAATTTCTAGCGCGATTGAAGCACTTGAAACCGTCTCACACGGACATTCGTTTTTTGAAACATCATTGTATGGTGGACTTCAGGTAAAAACAACGACTGGTAATAATTATGCACATGTAATTCTTCGTGGTGGCTCTATTCCAAATTATGATGAAAAAAGTATTCGAGAATGTGAAAACGCATTTAAAGAAATTAGGAGACGACCTTCAATTATTATTGACTGCAGTCATGGAAATTCTCAGAAAAAGGCAGATAATCAAAGTAAAGTCCTGCATGACTGTGTTGAGCAAATCAAAAATGGGAATAAATCAATCGTTGGATTTATGTTAGAAAGCAATATAAACGCCGGTAAACAATTGATAAACTCAAACACGCCACTTAAATATGGTGTTTCAGTTACTGACGAGTGTATAGGCTGGGAAGAAACTGAAGAATTAATATTAAAATTGGGAAAATTATAACCTCTAAAACCTCCTTACAAACGAGGAAAGAGGGTTATTTAGGGGGGTTATACCACCGCTGGCAACGTTATTGAGCCATCTCCCGTATATAAATAATCGTTAAAAACATCAGCCATTGGTGGAAGATAAAACTCGCCATTTAATAGTTTACGCGTTGTCTCTTTCAAGCGGTATGTAAACTGTCCACAAGTGTAGCATTTACAGCGCATGAAGTGCGTGCAAATACACATTTTTTCTTTAATTGGAAGTTTTTCGCCATTCTCATCTACGCCTTGCGCTTCATAAGCATTACGATACGAGCAGACACCATCATCATTCAAAAGATAACCGAGTGACTCACAATTCGGATGCACATTTGAATTCAACGAAGGCGAATATTTTAACATACGCATCGGATAACCTGTCGGTGATGACATATTAATCTCAATATCACCTTCTTCAGCGCGCAAATAATCTTGCTTTGTCTCATCTGAAAATCCACATTCTTGCGTAATCGTAAAACGCGTAGCAACCTGCACCGCACTAGCACCAAGTTCCATATAGTCTACTGCATCTTTACCGGTGAAAATTCCACCCGCCGGAATAACAGGAATTTTTATTCCTTCTTCTTTTAGATAGTCCAAAACTTCTTTCATTATCGTTTTTAAATCGAAACTCTTCCAGTCCAAACCAAAACCAAGATGCCCACCGGCAAGAGGCCCTTCAACAACTATATAATCAGGAAGACGCTCAGCGCGTCTGGCTGAACGAATAAAAATTTTTAGCGCGCGCGCCGACGATACGATAATGCCAAGAATAGTTTCTTTAAAACGCGGATGATCTTTGAATAAATTGAGTGATTGGTTATGCAAACCTGCGGAAAGTGTTATACCATCAATTCCCCCATCCAATGCACCAGCGATTCGCGCTTTTAAAGTTGTCAGCGAATCGCCCATCGTCAATTTTTCCATAATATTTATAAAAACTCCGCCATCGCCGACCTTACGCTTCATCACATTTTGCACATACATTTTAGACGCTTGATAGGTATCGTCATAATTCCACTTAGCAATATTTGAAACTCCACTTTTTACTTTTTCAATAAAATCGGCGCGTTTTGCACTTTGGAATTTAGTACCTAGGCGTTTATCGCAAACATAAGGGCACATCGCATCAGAAATATGACCAATTCCACCTAATTTTGCCGCACTAAGCGCAAGCTCTTCGGTTGAAATATCCACCCCCATTCCGCCTATCATTAACGGTTTAA
>JAVBQZ010000004.1:0-2537 GCA_031548505.1 Bdellovibrionota bacterium
GTTGTTTTATTATATGCATTATTCATTTAATCTCTGTGTTTATGTCATAATACAGAAAAAAGATACAGAACCGTATATTAACAGTAGGTATTAGTTTCACATTTTTAATTTTGATTACAAATACCTTACAATGCATATTTGAAAAAAATACAAGTACTTACGCACATATTATTCTTAGATTTGCTTATTTTTTTGCATATCTTTTGGGGCCTGCTTTACTAATTATAATGTGCTTATATTTTGCAACTTTTGTGTCTGGGAAAGTTGGGTTTTCAAAATCATTAAATTTAGCATTAATTTTCTCCCACAAAAAAAGCTTAAATAAAAAGGAAATTATCTTTTTTTCATCCTATGCCATTTTTCCGGCATTGGCAGTATGGGTACAAATTATGATTCCCGGACTTGGAATCATCAACTATTCAACAACACTTGTCATGTTAATGTGCTATGTAAGCATACAACAAGACTATGAGAGAAATTTAAAACAGAAAGAATTAGAACTAACAAACGCAAAAATAGATGTTATGATTAGTCAAATTCGACCACACTTTTTGTATAATTCTCTCACGGCGATTGCGATGCTTTGTCGAAAAGCACCAATAAAGGCAGAAAAAGCAATTATCGATTTTTCATCATATTTAAGAGGAAATATGGACTCTCTGAATGAAAATAAAATCATCCCATTTGAAAAGGAGCTTAAGCATGTTGAAGTTTATCTAAATCTTGAAAAAATGCGGTTTGGGGATGATCTGCATATCGCGTATGATATTAAGGCAAGTGGCTTCTATCTTCCGGCCATTACGGTACAGCCGATTGTAGAAAATGCGGTAAAATACGGCGTTGGCAAAAGGGAGGAAGGAGGATCTGTAAATATTTTGACAAAAGAAACAGATACTAAATATGTAATTACGGTTTTAGATGATGGTATTGGATTTGATACAAATGCTTCTCTGCATGACGGTAGAAGCCATATCGGAATCAATTCAGTTAGGCAACGTCTAAAAACACAATGTGATGGAAATTTAATAATTGAAAGTAGAATCGGTGAAGGAACAACAGTAACAATCGAAATTCCCAAAAATAGTTTGTAGCGGTTTATATTGTAAACTTAGCAATTATTGAAATACCTAAGAAGGGAGAAACTTAAATTGGACATTTTAGCAGTTGATGACGAAGAACTTGCGCTAGAAATGTTAGTGGATACAATCAAAGAGGTTAAGCCACTGGCAGAAGTTTTTTCGTTTAAAAAGTATTCAGAAGCGCTAGAGTTTGCAAAAAATAATCATTGTGATATTGCTTTTCTTGATATTGAAATGCGAGGAAAAGATGGGATTGCACTGGCAAAGGAGTTAAAGGAGATTAATTCGAAAACGAACATTATTTTTGTAACCGGATATTCAGAATATGCATTTGAAGCTTTCTCGGTGGCGGCAAGTGGGTATGTATTGAAACCTGTCACCACGGACGCGGTGGAGACAACGCTTGAAAATTTGAGATATGCGGTTAAAGCCAAATCAAGTCATCAACTATTTATTCAATGCTTTGGAAACTTTGAGGTATTCTCGGAAGGGAAAATTTTAACATTTTCGCGTACAAAGTCAAAAGAGTTGCTTGCTTACCTAGTCAATCGGCGTGGTACATGGTGTAGTGTCCGTGAAATTGCGGCTACACTTTGGGAAGATAAACAGGATTCCGAAACCCTACAAGGTCATCTTCGGATTTTGGTAGCAGATTTAATAAAGACACTGGAAGCTGTGGGGGCAGATGAGATTCTTTTGAAAAAGCGAGGAATGTTAGCACTTCAGACGGATTGTTTTAGCTGTGATTTTTATTCGTTTATTAAAGGGGAATTAGATGCGATTAATAGCTATACAGGTGAGTATATGTCACAATATAGTTGGGCAGAGTTTGTGAATGCTTACTTGGATAAATCAAATTGATAATGTTTAAGCCATCGATTGTTCGGTGGCTTTTTTGTAGCCCTCATAAAATGGGAAAATATATAAAAATATTTTATTATATTACAAAATTCGACAAAATATTCAAGGGATAAATGATATGATATTATGAATGAAGAGGGGGAGGGTGCCATATGGCGACAATGGCTGAAATAAGGTATGCGGCGCCTCAAATACGATTGGCGTGTGTATTTGAACCGAGCTGTTCTGAATATATGATATTGGCGCTAGCGAAGTACGGATTAATAAGAGGGGGGTACAAGGGGATTTGTAGATTATTAAGATGCCATTATCCGAATGGTGGGGAAGATTATCCTTGAGTACTTTTAATAATATTATGTGTGGAGGATAAAAATATGGTGGTGTTTTTAATTATTGTAGCTATTGTAGCAGCAACGTGTGGATTATTTTTTCAATTTGGTCAAAGTAAAAAAGCAGAAGCGGTTGCTTCTTATATTGTTACAATTATTTCTATTGTTTTATCAGCAGTGTCTTTGATTGGAGAACCTAAATCGCAAGAACCAAATGAAGGAGATAGGGTAGTCGAGGTTAATGCACCTACAAGTGGAATCTCAGATA
>JAVBQZ010000060.1:0-2994 GCA_031548505.1 Bdellovibrionota bacterium
ACTCAAAACAAAGTTAACAGAACTCTGACATTTGCTAATGGAGTGGAAGCAAAATTTACTCAATTGGGGACTTTTAAATGTGAAGCTTCATCATTAAATGAATTATTAAGTCAAAATGCACCTAGCGGAGCTTGTGCCAAGATTGATGTCGATATCAACGGTTTTGATGAAGCGCCTAACACTGACGGACAAGACCAGTTTGTTTTATATATGTTTAGAGACGGAGTTTATTATTTAACAAAAGATAAGAATTATTATGTGAGGAAGCAAAAATAAAAATGAAAAAAGCTATAAGTTTTGCAGAAATGGTTGTAACACTGATAATTATCGCAATATTATTTACTCTTTCATTTGCTTTATTATTGCCTAAAGCTGATAATTTAGAGAAAAAAAATGTTAGTTTACCAAGATTAAGATTTATGAAAGTTTGTGATAATGAAAGTGCTCGTTTTCCAAAATGCAAAGATTATAAAGACGGATTTAACTATGGCAGTGCTTATTGGGTGACAATATTACCTACAGGGAAATATGCTCAAAGATACCTAGGAACTCAAAAAATAACAGCAATTGCACATCCTATAACTAAAGATATATTACAAATTAATTGTGGGAAATATGCAGCATATTTAGTTTATATAGATTGTTTTTCAAAAGATGATTGCACAAAAGCATTCGGACGAACTGCTGATAAGAAAAAATGGATGAATCCTGATTATTATTTCAGTTCACCTATACCGGTAAAATACAAAGCCGGAAATTGCGGTGCTGACAATTTATGTTATTATCAGTCATTAAATGGCGTGGTCAGATTGAGCAGACCTACTCAAGGACGTATAAAACAAATCATTAAGATGGGTACATTAGTGGATAGATATCCGAAGTGGCAGAATTGGGGAGTTGAGATTATTAGAATTTATGAGACTTCTAAAGGCTTTGACCCTGGTCATTAATTAAGGATGAATAAAGTGACGAAAACGAAAAATAAAAAAGCATTTACTTTAGTAGAGATGATAATGACGCTTCTTATCTTTGGTATTATCGCAGTATTTTCAGTGCCACTGTTGAAAGCACGTAATAGTGAGACTTTAGATGCCACTCCACAGGAATATCAAGCCCTTTGCGAAGGTGATTGTGAGACGTATGGAGAAGAATTTCAGGAAGGTGCATATTATATTGCTGTATCTGACCCTGAATATTTTGGATCTGCAGGCACAAATATTAGAAATTATTCTAGATTTTTTAATAATATTTCACATGGAGAGATTGTTGCACCTGCATATTATGTGGATGCACACAATCTGGTTATGAGTATCGGCTATTATACCGTGTTTATTAACAATGAGGCATATAGTTACAATAGAGCGAATCGACAAGAGAGAAAAAAGGGCTGTGCAGGATTTATTACAACTAATAAAATATCTAACAGCAGAATAATTAAAATGAAAACCTACGCAGAAAGAATTCATAATAGAGCGAGGGAGAATGCTTATATAAACTATAAGAAACGCTATGGTGCAAATGTTAATGCTATTTTTTACAGTAAAAGATAAAAAGGGAATAAAATGAAAAAAGAAGGTTTTAGTTTTACAATCGCACTTATTGCACTGGTCATAATTTCACTTATGGCTATTACAACCGTGAAACTTGCAAAACCAAGAGAATTACAAAATATTGTTCGTTTATGCGGAGATGGGGCCAAAGTAGAGTGTAAGGATTATACACCTGTTTTCAAAGACGGACGTTATTGGGTTAGAGTACGACCACAAGAAACCAGATCTAAATATTTAAGACTTTCAAGAGGCTCTATAACTGTACCTGCACGTTTCGTTGATAGTAATACAATTGTACTCACATCAGGGTTATACACAGGGTACGTACAGTCATCCTCTACAGGAATGTATGGTTGTATATTTTCAAGTACTCTAACTGCAAGTAGAATTAAAAATGTTTATAAATACTCTCAAAAAACATACTACGCTCTTGATATTGAGGCTATATACTATCAGAGCAATGATGATGAAATTTCATTGTTAAGTACAAACAACAAGCATATTAAAAATAATGACAATGATGAATGTATGAATGCTTGCGACGCTGCGTATGAAGCTAAATACGCTAATCGTGAATATGGTGACAATGACGCATATGATGAAAAAAATGATGATGCATATGAAACTTGTTTGAATAGATGTGATGACATAGAGATTTATAATAAAGAAATCGAAACTGACGAGGATGGGAACGAACTCTTTGAAGAGTGTCAATTTGGAAAAGAAGTATCAAAAACAGAAGAAATTAATGGCGAAATGGTGACCACAACAGAATGTGTTCTGCACAAAGAAAAGAAAGCAGGCGGTTGGACGGAACAGAGTTGTAAAGCGCAGCCTTCCTGTACTGAAGCAAAAGTTGATTCACCTATTTATAACATGGATGCATTCAATGGAGACGAAGATGATATAGAGACCGGCGGCGAATTTGATGGTGATATAGATGACGCAGATGAAGATTGGTAGTTAAAATTAGTCGTTTGTGTAATTAAAAATAACTTCATCACTGTAATAATGGCTTTGTAAATAAAATCAAGGAGCCGGCATGAAAAATGTTGAAATTTATACGGTAAATTATTGTCCGTATTGCCATAAAGCATTGAGTTTTTTTGAAGAACATAATGTTCAGTTTAAAAATATTGATATTACTCACAATGAAAGCGAAATGCGTGAAAAATTAGGCAAACAATATAATATACAGGGACGTGTCACTGTTCCTCAGATAATTGTTGATGGTAAACGATTGGGTGGTTATGATGACCTGATTGCTAATCCTGATGTAGTTTTAAAATAATTGGTGAAAAATAATGAATAGAAACTTTTTTGATGAAAATCCTCATTGTACTGAAACAATAAGTGAAGGAACTTGTACATTTGATCCTTCTTTCACTTCCATTCGTGAAATAATAACTCACTATTCAAAGCAATTGGCTTATTATATTCTAAA
>JAVBQZ010000093.1:0-3867 GCA_031548505.1 Bdellovibrionota bacterium
TAAGCATGCCACTTGGTGATTATGATAAAGATCGTCCTGTTAATATGGGAGCTAATCGTTGGGGATTTAAAACAGAAATGCCGATAACTAAAGGATTCGGTAAATTTTTTATAGAAGCCAATCCAAGTATAGAATTTTTAACCGACAATGATGATTATCTAGGAAAGAGACAATCGACTAAACCAATATTTCGTTTTGAAAGTCATGCTAGTTATGATTTTACAAAAGAATTTATGTTGTCTTTGGATTATTTCTTTGAAGGGGGGGCGGAAAACGAAGTGGATAATAATAAATCCGGGAAGAGAAAGAACCATTCTGTTCAGTTAACCTCTGGTATTCGTTTCTCTCCCAAACACCAACTTCTTCTACAGTATTTACAAGATATTAGAGTTGAGAATGGTATTAAAGGAAATAGAGTTGGGCTTAGATATTTTTATGTCTTTTAATATACTCCTGTTACTTAATTTTCCTCTATAAAAATTGTAAGTTGCACAAACTTTTTTTTGTTTGGGCATCGCTTCGCGAAGTTATTCTTATTACAAACAGGAGTATATTTGTATATGGCTCCGCTGTCGCTCCGCATACTCATGCTCTAAAAAATAACTAAAAAAGCAAAAAGACTCAGGGAGCATGAGTATAATTATTTTTTAGGTGGTTTCTTACCGGTAATTTGATAAACATATCCTAATAATTCAGCAACTGCTTTATATAGTGTATAAGGGATTTCTTGACCGACTTCAACGGCAGCAAAAAGTGCACGGGCTAATGGTTTACGTTCAATTACAGGAATACCTAGTTCTTTAGCACGTTTCCTAATTAATTGTGCAAAATGATCTTGTCCTTTTGCAACGACGCGTGGAACAATACATTGTTTAGGGTCATACTTAATTGCAACCGCAAAATGTGTTGGGTTTGTAATGACGACGTCGGCTGTAGGTAACTCTTTCATCATCTTATCACGAATACGTTTCATAGCAATTTGACGTATTCGTGCTTTCGTCTGTTCGTCACCATTTTCATTTTTGCGTTCGTCTTTGGTTTCTTGTTTTGTTTGCTTTACTTCCTGTGAGTGTTTGTAAAAATTCCAGCCATAGTCAAAGAGTGCTATTATAATTAATAGTGCTAGAATTTTTTTCAAAATTGCAAAAACTGCAAAACTTGCGAATGGGAAAAATTCTGAAATTGGTAAGCGCGACAATTGTAAAATGCCTGGCATTAGCTCTAATAAAGAAAAATACGCCATTGGTAAAATTACGGAAAGTTTAATGATATTCTTAAGAAGATTAACAATATTGTTGGCAGAAAAAATTCGTTTAATTCCCTTGAGTGGATTTAATTTAGAAAATTTTGGAATCAAAAGTTTGGGTGAAAAGAGAAATTTTGTTTGAATACAGGTTGCAAGTACGCCAAAGAAAGCGGCAAAAAACATTATACCTATAATTCCAGGAGCGAGTGACATTAGAATGGTTACGAAACCAAAACGTAGGTCTTCTATTGTCAAAGATGTATAAGTAAGCTGTGAAGAGAGGCAATATTTTGAAATACTGACAATGTTTTGCCAAATTATTGGCGCAAGTAATTTAATAGCGATAAACGCTGCGAGAATATGAGCAAGTTGCGCAAAATCAACAGATTTAGCAACTTGCCCTTCTTTTCTAGTATTTTGTAAGTGTTTGGCGGAAGGCTGCTCGGTCCTCTCTTCGCCATTTTCATTTTCTGATGCCATGACGAAGGTGAGATAAGCAGGAAACGTGCCATGAAGGCTTGAGAGTAAGAATTTAAGTCTAAGGAGAAATCTTAAATCCCAAATTCTTTTAATTACTTCTTGTCTCTCATAATTTTTTGCATTTTATTAATGAATTCTTTTCTTTCAGCGACATCCATTGATTTTAATTTTTCTATGAACTGATTTTCAAACTTTGCGCGAATAGCATCTTCTTGAATTTTAATTTCACTTAAAATATTTCGAACTTTTGTTTCATCAAATTTTTCATCAGCAGTTACAATTTCTGCCATTTCGTTGCGCAGTTCAGATACTTTTTCTCGTTCTTTCTCAGCTTGTTCACGTGCTTCATGAAAGAATCCAGCTTTTTTATCTTTGTTACGTTTATCAAATTTATGATTGGAATTTTTATGATCTGAATTGTGTTTAAATTCAGAAAAATGCGGAAAAGGCGGTTTATCAATTCCGCGTGCAAGGCAAAAACCGATAAAAAAGATATTGAGGCAAATCGAAAGGGTTAAGATGATTTTAAATGTTTTACATGATAGATCCATAATTATCTCTCCATAATTGTTAAAAATGAAACGACTGTATAATCATTACTTGTAAACAGCATTTCATCGACTTCAGGGTTATTAAAATTATTATTATTGCTAATAAGAAAACTAGCAATGATTCCAAGACAGCAAGATACGAAACCTAGTGTTGGATTATAGGTGAAAGAAAATATGCTGCCGCACATTGTATTTTCTTTGGCTATGCTTGCCAAAACATTTTTTTTGACACGCGAACAACTTTTTTGAATTTGTTCATCTGATAAATCGTTTTTGTGAAGCAAGGATTGTATATTCATAATTTCAATATTTAAGTTATAAAATATCTGTTACATCAATATTCATTCTTTTTAATTCGCACCGCAATAGTACTAATGCTGAAGCAATGCGACGTTCAAAGGTGCGCAACGAAATCCCTAATATTTCTGCAGCTTCACGTTGTGAATATTCCTCGTAATAGTGCAAAGTGATAGCTGCTTTTTCGTCTAGTGAAAGTTTTTTTAGTACTAACTGTAAACCATCATTCTCTTCTTTTGGTTTCTCCGATACGGCTTTTTCAATAATTGATGGTTCGAAAATAGTTAATTTATATTTTATGCGTCGTTTAATATCTAAACAGCGATTTAATGTTATTTTATAAATCCAAGTTTTAAGTGAAGCAGTTGGTTCCCAACTATCAGCAACTTTCCAAATTTTTAAAAATACTTCCTGTGCGACTTCTTCTGCGCTACTTAGGGAATTTAAAATTTTTTCAGCAAATCGAATTACAGATGCTGTATAATTATTCATTAAAATAGTGAAAGCATCTTCATCGCGTGCGGCGATGCGTTGCATAAGTAAAATATCGGACTGAGATGCTGGCATAAGAATATACTCCTGTTACTTGAATTTTTCTCTATAAGCATTGCAAGTTTTTACAAACGTTTTTTTGTTTGGTCATCGCTTCGCGATGCTATTGTTATTATAAACAGGAGTATATTTGTATATGGCTCCGCTAGCGCTCCGCTATACTCATGCTCTAAAAAAAATCGAAAAATACTGGAATTTTCATGGAGCACGAGTATAAAAGTTATAAAATCACCTCATTTAATTATAAGTGAGGTGATTATTTTTTACTATTTGATAAATTATGAAAATAACCAGCCGAAAACAGCACTTTTCTTTGGTTCATTTTTAGAGGTTTTATTGTATTTTAATGAACTATGTCTATTGTTATTTTTATAAGAGGAGTATTTCTTATTATTTTGCGGCTTATTTTTGAAAGAACCGTATTTTTTATTACCTTGCTGTTTATAATTTACCCTCTGTTGTTTACTCTTATTATTTTTACATTCCACTTGAACATTTCGTTTATTATGATTGTTATGACTATATGCATGAACGGTTGAAGCGGAGGTAATGGATAAGGCTAATGGAATTGCAATAATTGCTTTAGCTAAATTTTTATTTAATTGTTTCATAAAATTTTCTTAAAAGTTAGTTCATATTGACAGCTCGTTTTAAAAAGAAAATCAATTTTTGAAAAACGCGAGTCCATAAAGGTAAGGGGTTAGGTTAGCCGACAAAATTATCTTTTTTTAATTATTCACC
>JAVBQZ010000079.1:0-5517 GCA_031548505.1 Bdellovibrionota bacterium
CAGCAAAAGAACAGGGAAAAATAGCAATTTTTCTCTCACTCCTTGATCAACGTATTTCAACCCAAATTAAAATAATTGAGGAATTAGAATCCTTAATCGCAAAGTTCATGGAAAATATTTTAAATCAAAAACTGAAAATTCCGAATAAGATTGAAGGTAATTTTCCTGCTTGGAAAGAAATAACTCTAAAGGAGTGTAGTTCTATTAAAAGTGGATTGTCATCATCTCAAAATGAACAAAAGATTGGATATAAAGTTACAAGAATTGAAACCATTAGCACTAGATTTATTGATATAAATAGAATTGGATATGTGAATACAAGAAATGATATATCAGAATATAAGCTTAATCTTGGAGATATTCTTTTTAGTAATATAAATAGTGTGTCCCATATAGGCAAAACTGCAATCGTTACAACTGATTACGACTTATATCATGGAATGAACCTTTTAAGGATTGTTCCAAATCAACAGATCGTCATTCCTTTATTTTTATTCTATACTTTGAATTCCCGAAAAAACTTGAATTATTTCAAGACAATTTGCAATAAGGCTGTTTCTCAGGCTAGTATCAATCAAGCAGATTTAGGTAATTTTTCGTTTAATATACCATCCTACTTAGAACAAAGTAAAATCGCCTTCTTCTTATCAACAATGAAGAATAAGATCTTAATTGAAAAGGATTTACTTTTTAATTATCAAAAACAAAAACAATATCTGTTAAAACACTTATTTATATAAATAAGTGACGAAGTAAATACTGTTTCTGCATTATAAATAACTCATATTGACTAATTTCGATACAAATTTTCTCATCTAATATTGAGAGAATATTAGCCATTTGACTTTGAATTTCAATTTTAGGTATCGATATATACATTGGTTCAATCTCTGAAATATAATGACGCTTATGCTCGCCTGATGTAAGTCTAAGAAAAGATAGGTATTCGTAAATAAATTTTAGATTTATATTTCGCTTCGCTGTGAGTATTTTTATAGCTGAAGATTTTACTTTAAATGGAAAATTTACATACTTTAAGTCCATTGTAAAATCATCTAAAATGATACAATCTTCTTTATTGTAAATTCCAAAGTTCTCATTAGTATAACCTAAAATAAATGCTTTATTTGCCGTCAAAACAGGGGTTAATAACTTGTTGTCAAGGTATTCTGTATTCGCAACAATGTATTTAGTCGGTTGTTCGTAATCTAGTAGTTCGGAAATCTGCCTGTCTTGACTTGTTTTTATGATCTGCTTATATATTTTATTTCGCAATGTAACTTTGAGTAATTTTAATTCCTCAATTATTTTAATTTGGGTTGAAATACGTTGATCAAGGAGTGAGAGAAAAATTGCTATTTTTCCCTGTTCTTTTGCTGAAGGATAAAATACATTTAGTTTTTTTAGGTTCTCACCATATAAATGAACAACTGACACCCCTTGTGCGATTCGCGCAATATCATATTTTCGCACTCCATTAAGTTGATAACTAAAGAAACAACCATCGCCAGACAATAGCTTGATAATATTTAAATCTCCACCTAAAAGAATGCCACTATATCTTACACATCGAGCCGTTGAAATATCAACTGCCGTCTCTCCAGATGAGGGAATGATGATATCATTAGCTTCACTCCGAACTAAAAGTTTTGTATCAGTATTCGTACGACTTCGTACTTCATCGATTATTTCCGATTTGTACTGGGTGTATAGTTCACCATATAGAATACAGGGTTCTCCATTATCTGAAAGTTGGTCTTTAGAAATTCCTGAACCTTTACTGATTTTAGATATTTTACCAAGCTCACCTCTTTCCCACTCTCCCTCAAAGTTCGGAAATCTCAAATTTGGAACATTGGAGATCCTAATTTTTTATGTATATTTTTGTTAATTAATAATTAATAAAAAATATGGAAACACAAAAAAAAGTTGCTGAAATCATTAATCTATGGAGGAAAGACAAAAAGCAGTATGTGAAAAAATCAACTTATGCTGCTTATATGCTTTTACTTGAAAATCACTTACTACCAGCTTTTGGAGATAAATGCATTGTTGATGATGAGGCTGTTCAGTCGTTTGTTTTTAAAAAATTGGATGAAGGCCTGAGTCAAAAGTCGATTAAGGATATTTTAATTGTATTGAAAATGGTACTAAAATTTGCTGCGAAAAATAATTTTTTAGAATACCGACAATTTGAAGTACAGTTTCCAACAGAAAGAGAAAAATACAATATGGAGGTTCTTACCAAAGGGAATCAAAGGAAAATCATGAATTATGTTCAAGAACATTTTACCTTTAAAAACCTAGGTGTATATATATGCTTGAGTACGGGTATACGTATAGGGGAAATCTGTGCTTTGACTTGGGAGGATATAGATCTTGATAATGGTGTAATCAGTATCCGAAAAACAATACAACGAATTTATATTATGGATGGTACAGATAAGCATACGGAACTTCTACTAGATACTCCCAAAACTAAAAATTCTATTAGAGAGATTCCGATGACTAAAGAATTGCTGAAAATTTTAAAACCTCTAAAAAAAGTGGTAAATAATAATTTTTTTGTTTTAACTAATGATATTAAGCCAACGGAGCCTAGAACATATAGGAACTATTATAAGAAGCTAATGAGGAAATTAAATATTCCGGATTTAAAATTTCATGGTTTAAGGCACAGTTTTGCCACAAGATGTGTAGAAAGTAATTGTGATTATAAAACGGTAAGTGTTATCCTTGGTCATTCAAATATTAGTACAACATTGAATTTGTATGTACATCCTAATTTGGAACAGAAGAAAAAATGTATAGATCAAATGTCTAAAATGCTAAAATAAATAAAAAGGGAAAAATATATGAAAGGATATTTTATGACTTTTGATGTGTCAGGAATTTATTTATATTTCTCTATAAGTAAATCAAATCTTTTTTGTAGATTTACACGTATTAATCATATAGTTTGTATTATGTTCAATAAATTAGTGGCCATAGAGCCGGTAAACCTTGTGCCGTCGGCGAAAAAAGCTTTGCATTCCTTTGCGAAAGAGGTGGTGCTACATGTAGATATGCCTGCCGGCGACGATGAGGTGGCCGCACGCATTGGTGATGCTGAAGCGGTGTTGGTGAGCTATACTACCCGCATCAACAAAGCTGCTTTGGCAAAATGTCCCAATGTGAAATACATAGGCATGTGTTGCTCCTTATACACGCCGGAAAGCGCTAATGTGGATATTGCTTATGCTACCGAGCGGGGCATAACCGTTACGGGCGTTCGCGACTATGGCGATGAAGGTGTGGTGGAATATGTGCTAAGCGAGTTGGTGCGTAGCCTGCATGGCTTTGGACAAGAACCATGGGACGGTATGGCTCGTGAAATCACGGGATTGAAGGTGGGTATTGTGGGACTGGGGAAATCCGGCGGAATGATAGCTGATGCGCTGAAGTTTTTTGGTGCGGATATTACGTATTTTGCACGCAGTGAAAAACCGGAGGCTGCGGCTAAGGGCTATCGTTTTTTGCCTTTAAGTGAGTTGTTGGCTCAGAGTGAGGTGGTGTGCTGCTGTCTCAACAGAAATACTGTCTTACTGCATGAAGCCGAATTCAAACAACTCGGTCATAAGAAAATAATATTTAATACAGGCCTTTCTCCCGCATGGGACGAGCAACCCTTCCTCCAGTGGCTGGAAGGGGATAATCTCTGCTTCTGTGATACATTAGGCGCTTTGGGTGGAACGCATTTACTCAGTAATTCTCATGTGCGTTGTGCGCAGGTATCCAGCGGCATTACACGCCAGGCTTTTGACCGACTGAGTGAAAAGGTGCTGGCTAACCTGTCAAAATACAATGGGTGAGGTGATATTGATGAGGGTGCTCACCACGGACCATCCTGCAATTTCGGAAGTGGCGCTATAAACGTCCACCACAGCATGTACCTGGTCGTTCTTAATCTCTACCCTTTGTGTATCGCCGGTGAATCCGGGAGTGGACTGCATGGTCACTTGCATCTTTGCAGGTCCAACGGAGGCCAGTGAGGCGGCTACCGACACATTGAGCCCGGTAGGGAAGGTTCTGATAGCTTCCTGTGCCGTGCCTGAAAATACAATGCGTTGCTCCATTTCCAAAGAGGGGTCATATACCTTAGACCATCTTAATGCGCGTGGGCCTTTCTCATTAAAGAACTTGGCAGAGGCGTTGCCCATCAGGGCGGCAGTTCTTAAGATGTCAAAGCCTCCGGTAGCGCCGGAGGCAATATAAACACGTGTATTGTTTGCTTTGGCTGTTGCAATAACTTCTTGATAGAAATTTGTATCAGCGAAGGCGCCGATGGATAAGGTGATAATAGATGTGCCGTTCTTCAACGCAGGCAAGGCCAATTCCCGCATACCTGCAGGAGAGGCTGCTTCTATCAAATAATCAGGTTTCAATGCCAGCAACTCTTCTAACGACCTGCATGCCGTACAGGGCTTTCCGTGTTGCTGTATAATACCGGCCAAGCGATCAGCCTTTGCTGCAGTACGTGAATAAACGCCCACCAGCTCATAGTCGGGCAATAAACCATTCAAAAGCGCGTGCGCCACCACATCGGCCAGATAGCCGCATCCTACAATTACCAGTTTTTTCATATACTGCAAAGATAGGGTTTTATTGAAACAAGGGGTTTAGATAATCATTTTGTATTTGTCCACGGAGTAAGCCGTCCGGCTGATTTTGGGTAATAACATTCACATAGGAGGGTTCTTTGTTTATCAAGGGATAAATCGTCTGATTAGCTATAGCTGTTGATTGATTGGAGTTAAATTGTGCAGCTGATTCGCAGAGGGTAATGTAGGGCGCCGGCGATGTTTGTGTGGCATCACCGGTATAAATTCCGGCAGACATCAACACGTCATCTGAAGACAGGTTAGCTACGGTAATATTAAAATATACCTTCTTAGAAGCTCCGCCTTCCATCGTTACTCTTACCACAGCTGAGCCGGTTGCAGGGTTTACTACGGGTGGAATTTCATTGTCACCGGATAATGAAATGCTACCGGAATAAATAATATCCGTATTAATTTGTCCCCTTACCAATCCTTCAGGTTTATCCGTCGAAAAAATATTGACGTAAATCTGATTGCTTATATACATCAAACTGTCGGCCAAAGATGGCCTTATCTTCACCGATCCACTGGCATAGTTCCCGTTAAAGGTTGCGTTTAAAGGCAGGATAACATTACCATTAGTCATTACGTCCCCGGCAAAGAAGCCTGCTCCCGTCAGTTGGTCGCCTGATTTTAGATTATATACCTTGATAGCGTACGTTAGCGTATAATCTTGATATAAAATCATCTCCAACAATCCATCTTCGGCGCGGTCGCTGATAGATGGATTTTCGTACTTGGTACTTAAAGGATTAATCCAATGAATTACGGGATAATTACCATTGTCAGTGTTACAGGAGGAAAATCCTGCCATGATTAGAATCCCTAGTGTTAGAAGAGCAAATCTTCTTTTATTGTTTACATTTTTCATAATAAT
>JAVBQZ010000103.1:0-7136 GCA_031548505.1 Bdellovibrionota bacterium
CCTATTTATATATGATATGTATTGGATTTGTGATTTTTCTGATCTGAAAATTTGGTAGCGGGGGCTGGATTTGAACCAACGACCTCCGGGTTATGAGCCCGACGAGCTACCAGACTGCTCTACCCCGCGTCAATGAGGCGCGGCTCGTATAGCAATTGAATGAAAAAAGCAATAGTTTCTTTAATTTTCTATTTTTCTTATTTGCTTGTGCGAGAACAGTATTCGTTGCGTTTATAGCATTTCCAATTACCTAATTACATTGAAAAATTATCGCCTAGATAATATTTGCGAGCGATTTCCGAGTTCACAATTTCTTCTGGTGTCCCTCGTTCTACAACATGACCATCAGTTAAGATGTAGGCATGGTCGCAGATGCTAAGCGTTTCACGCACGTTATGATCTGTTATCAAAATTCCAATTTCTTTTTCTTTGAGTGCGCGTACTAGTAATTGCAAATCACCGACAACAATGGGGTCAATTCCCGCAAATGGTTCATCAAGTAAAATAAATTTTGGTGAACAGGCTAGAGCCCGTGCAATTTCTACACGCCTGCGTTCTCCGCCGGATAGTGAATAGGCTATATTTTTTTCAACTTTTTGCAATGAGAGTTCGTCAATCAATTCGTTAAGGCGTGCGACTTGTTTGCGACGATCGCCCTGATATTCAGGTAGAATTTCTAAGATTGCTAAAATATTTTCTTGCACAGTTAATTTTCTAAATACTGAGCATTCTTGTGGAAGGTAGGTGAGGCCTTCGCGTGCACGGATATACATTGGCTCAGCAGTTATTTCTTTGTCGTCAATGAAAATTTGTCCGCCTTCTGGTTTTACTAAGCCGATGGCCATGTAGAATGAGGTAGTTTTGCCTGCGCCGTTTGGTCCAAGTAAGCCAACTATTTCGCCAGACTCTACTTGAAACGATACACCATCAACGACAGTGCGTCCGCCGTATTGTTTTTGTAGATTTTTACAAATGAGAGAATGGGACATTTAGAGATATTTTTATTAGAAAATTAGTTTCAAAGGACGAAAAACATTAAAAACCAGTAAAGAAACGTAATGCGTAGTAACATTAATAATGTGACGAATTTTTCTAAATTTGTGACA
Organism: Bdellovibrionota bacterium; assembly: GCA_031548505.1. Lineage (GTDB taxonomy): Bacteria > Bdellovibrionota_C > UBA2361 > SZUA-149 > JAITKM01 > JAITKM01. The sequence continues at coordinate 1,107 of JAVBQZ010000103.1, forward strand.
ACCATAGTGTTTGTCTCAACATTTAGAATATTATCATGCTACTACACATCACGGTCCACGGTGTGGTTACTTCATCGCTTCTTCGCGTCGAAGTTGTCTCTTTTTAATCTTAGCGGCCCTTCTCGTTCGTTTTGCCATTTCAATGTTCGCTTTGCCGCGGACATAATTACTGGCATCGGAGGAACTCGTAGACAAGGCTTCAAAGACTTTACGGCGACGAGCCTTGTCATTGAGCCGCTCGGAATCAAAAACACCATTTTTACCAATTTGATACATCGAATACTCCTGTGTATCAGTGACGAAAATTTTTCAAAAAACCCAGCGTCCTTTGAAACAAGGGCGAACTGTAGCATAATTTGTATTTTTATTCAACAAATTGCTTGACTTTTTAAATGGTTATAAATACGGGCACTGCCTCTGTTACGGGCGAGGTATCAAAAACAAAATAATTCAATTCATCTTCCTATCTTATGTTTAATTTATCATTAAGACTTCTATTTTGTTGTATTATTTGTACATCAGTCCTCGTCGGTTGTGGCTCTGATGAGGTGACGGATGATGGTGCAATGGATGTTTTAATTGGCTCCGATGGTGGCGAATGTGGTGATGGTGCGGGGCGATTGATTGATGGGGAATGTGATTATAATTGGAATAAATTAGAACTTGAATCAGATGATGGTAGTGAAAAGATTATTTATGAGGAGAAGGTAATCATTGATGATTCGGAAAAAGGTGAGATATTGGAAGATTTGGATGAAACAGATAAAAAACAATTGGATAATACAATTGATTTAACTGATACAGCAATTCCATATACTGACGAAAGCAAAGAATTAGACGATAAATTTGGTAAAGATGTTGGCGGTTGGTTGGATGAGACGAATAATACGGAAGCAGATACTGAATGATTAGGAAGGAAAGTTAAGGCAGTAGAGAGAGGTTATTTTTTCTTAACTGAATTTAGGAGAGTCTTCTAAACCCCCTGGGGAGATAAGAAGCAATTAAAATTTATTATTTATTAAAACAAAACTTAGGAGTTTTTCATTATGGCACGTATCACTGTTGAAGATTGTTTAGAAAAGGAAGGAAATCGTTTTAGCTTAGCTTTGCTTGCTGCAAAACGTGCTAAACAGTTATTAACTGGTAAATTGCAGACAGTGCCTTCAAAAGGTAATCGTCAAATTGTTGTTTCGTTGCGTGAAATAGCTGACGGCAAAGTAGCATTTAAGGAGAATTACGGGTTCAATAGTGAGGAAGTGGTGGAAAACGGTGCTTACATAAAAGAAAAGTAAGCCGTTGTTTTATGTAGGTACCCTTAAAAAACCCAAACCGAAATTGCATGTAGATTTTTATTTGCAATTTCTGCTTGGGTTTTTTTGTATGCGGAATTTAGAAACATAAAAAAGAAACATTATGAAAAAGGAATTACCAATTCATTTTGAACATAAGGAAGTTGAGCAAGATATTTATCGTGAATGGGAAGAGTCAGGCGCGTTTACCGGTGTTATTGATGGAGCAAAAGAGCCGTTTTGTGTTGTCATTCCGCCACCAAATGTAACTGGCGTTTTGCATTTAGGGCATGTCTTAGATAACCTTCCGCAAGATATTTACACTCGTTGGCATAGAATGCGCGGTTTTGCGACGGTTTGGATTCCAGGTACTGATCACGCTGGTATTGCCACTCAAGCGGTGGTTAAGAGAAAATTAACAGCGGCAGGTATTGATACCAAAACAATGTCGCGTGAAGAATTCTTAAAACATGTTTGGGAGTGGGTTGAAGAACATAGGAATCATATCCTTATCCAACTCCGTCGCTTAGGTTGTTCATGTGATTGGACGCGTACGCGCTTCACAATGGATGAGCAACTAACGAAAGCAGTTCGTACTGCTTTTGTTCGTCTTTATAACAAAAAACTAATTTATCGCGGGGTACGGATGATAAATTGGTGTACCTCTTGTGGGACGGCAATTGCCGATGACGAAATTGATTATCAAAAAAATAATGGTTCACTTTGGCATATTCGCTATCCGTTTGTTGACGGAACAACTAGCGCAGAAATAATAGTTGCAACAACGCGTCCCGAAACAATGTTAGGTGATACTGCTGTTGCAGTGAATCCAAATGATGAACGTTATACTGATTTAGTTGGCAAACAATTATATTTACCACTTACTTGTCGCACAATCCCGCTGATTTCTGATGATTTTGTAGAAACGGAATTTGGAACAGGCGCGGTAAAAATCACACCGGCCCATGATTTTAATGACTACGCTGCTGCTGAACGTCAGAAATTAGAGATAATTTCTGTCATTGATGAGGACGGAAAAATTTGTGCGCCGGCGCCTGAACGTTTTGTTGGTTTAACAATTGTAGAAGCGCGTAAAAAAGTTGTGGCTGAATTGGAAGCTGAAGGTTTATTAGTTAAAGTTGAAAAATATCAAAACAATGTAAGCTGTTGTGATCGTTGTAAGACAGCACTCGAACCGCGCGTTTCAAAACAATGGTTTTGTCGTTTACCCGAAATGGCAAAGAAAGCGCGTAATTCTGTTGAGACAAAACAAACCAAAATTATTCCACAAACAGAAGAAAATGATTTTTATCATTGGATGGATACGGTTCATGATTGGTGCATCTCGCGACAGCTTTGGTGGGGGCATAGGATTCCGGTATTCACTTGTGCAGAATGTGGGCATCAATTTTCTGAAATTGAAGATCCAAAAACTTGTCCGAAATGTAGTACTAGTAAATTATCTCAAGAAGAAGATGTGCTTGATACTTGGTTTTCATCCGGGTTGTGGCCTTTTTCTGTTTTGGGTTGGCCTGATGAAACACTTGATTTGAAATTTTGGTTTCCAAATAATGTCTTGTTTTCTGGGCGTGATATTATGTTTTTCTGGGATACCAAGATGATGAGTATGGCGTTGGAGTTGTTAGGTGAGGTTCCTTTCCGTGAATTGGTATTGCATGGGTTGGTTATGGATGAACACGGTAAGAAGATGTCTAAATCACTTGGCAACACCTTAGACCCTCTACAACTTTTTGATGAATACGGTGTGGATGCGGTGCGGGCTGGGCTTGCAGATGTTTATCCGCTTGGGCGACAGGATACACGACTTGGAGATAATAATTTCAAAAAAGGGCAGGCTTTAGTTACAAAGCTTTGGAATTCATCACGTTTGCTACTTTCAAATATTTCAAAAAATGAGGATACAGAGGAAACCTTAAAAGATTGCTTAACGGTTGTACCTGAAACGCCGGATGTAATTAGCAAGTGGATTATCTCGCGTTTAAAAGAAACAATTCAGGCTCATGATGATGCGCTTGCTGAATATAATTTTCAACGTGCATTCGCTGTGTTGAACACTTTCTTTTGGAGTGATTTTTGCGATTGGTACCTTGAAATTATTAAACCAAAATTACGCGGAGGCAATGACGCTTCAACTTTAAAAGTGGCTATTTATTGTATTGGTGTTCTTTTGCGATTGTTCCATCCGTACATTCCGTTTGTTACAGAAAATCTGTGGCAATTTTTTAGCGATGCGCTTGGGAAAGAAAAATCATTATTGACAACGACGCCTTGGGTTAAATCTGATAAATTACAAACTGCTGCTGAGGTTGAAAAATCAGTTAGTGAAGTCATGGCGGTTATTCGTGAAATTCGTGAAGCGCGTCAGTTGTTTAACATTTTACCTAAAACAAATATTGATTTGACGCTTTCATTGTTTAATGCAGAAAAACGTGAAATTTATGACGAGTTGGCGAAAGTTTTTGAAATTTGTGCTGTTACTAATCCTGTTGAATTGAGTTTTGTAGAAAATTTTAATGTGACAGCTGAAGAACAAAAACATGATGGTTTTTTACCATTTAGTTTTGCTGAAGGATTTTGCTATTTTAAAATTCCTGCTGGCACCGACATTGCACTTGTTAAAGATGGTTTGAATAAAAAGCTGGTTGAAACAAAAAAATTACTTGAACGTGCACAAAAGTCACTTGCAAATGATGAATATATTTCCAAAGCGCCAAAACATATTGTCGAAGAAACTAAGGCGAATGTCGTACTGTTTGAAGAAAGTATAAAAAAAATGAATGTACACCTGAATGCATTATGATCTTTTTTTAATTTAAGATGCGTATTTTACCGAGATTAAATTAAGCAAAGTAAAAGCTATTTTGAGCCGAAAAATTCAAAAAATATTATGAACATATTAAACTTACCTGATTTAAAGCAACGAGTAGAGAAATTAAAAGCCTCTCTACAATCGTTGGGAGGCTATCTTTGACCTCGCCAATAAAGAACGTCGATTAGAAGAAATTGCTAATCAATCCTCAATGCCTGACTTTTGGGACGATAATGACAAGGCGCAAATCATTTTAAAAGAACGAGCGACGTTGTCTGCTCATGTTGAGCGTGTGAAAGAATTAGTGCGTGCAGTTAGCGATTGTGAAGTATTGCTTGAATTCGCGAGTGCAGATGAAAATGAAAATTCACTTAATGAACTTGAGGCTGAGATTACGGCGACAGAAAAATTATTGTCTGATTTTGAATTACTGGAAATGTTGTCCGGTGAGCATGATAAATTAAACGCGATTTTGGAAATCAATTCTGGGGCTGGTGGAACGGAAGCACAGGATTGGTGTTCAATGCTTTTACGTATGTATTTACGCTGGGCAGAAAAACAAAATTTTAAAGCCGAAATTTTGAGTTTACATGATGGGGAGGAAGCGGGGATAAAGAATGTATCGGTAATGATAGAGGGGGAGAATGCATTTGGTTATTTGCGAGCTGAGCAAGGGGTGCACCGTTTAGTGCGAATTTCGCCGTTTGATTCAAATGCGCGCCGGCATACATCTTTTGCATCTGTATCAGTGATGCCGGACATTGAGACAGATATAAATATTGATATAAATGAGGATGATTTAAGAATTGATACTTACCGTTCAAGTGGAGCAGGTGGTCAGCACGTTAATAAAACAGATTCTGCCGTGCGTATTACACATTTGCCGACTGGAATCGTAGTAGCCTGTCAGACTGATAGATCACAGCATAAAAATAAAGCGCAGGCGATGAAGATGTTGAAAATTAAATTATATGAGCGTGAGGAGGCAAAGAAGCGTGATGAATTCGAGCAAATCGCGGGCGAGCGTAGGAAGGTTGATTTCGGGAGCCAAATTCGTTCTTATGTTATGCATCCATATCAGATGGTCAAAGACCATCGTACAAATTATGAAACCGGCGATGTGCAGAGTGTAATGGACGGCGATATAGACGAATTTATTCGTGCATATTTAAAATCAGCACGTTGATTATAATAACTATTCATTATGAAAATACCATTGGTTGATGAAAATGATAATGTAATTAATGAAGTTGAACGTGGAATGGAGCGTGATGGGATAGATATTTATAGAGTATCTGCTTTGTGGTTGGTAAATGAGAAAAATGAATTATTGGTAGTACGACGTGCATATTCCAAAGCGCATAATCCGGGAAAATTAGCTTGTTCGGTAGCTGGTACGGTTGAGGTTGGAGAAACATATATTGAGAACATAAATAAAGAGGCGCAGGAGGAATTAGGAGTGAGTGATGTAAAATTTGAAGAATTATTTAAGGATTTTAGAGATGCGGAATATAGGCATTTTACGATGTGGTATATTGCTAGATGTGACCAGAGGATTGAGGAATTTGATATAGACGAGGGTGAGGTGGCAGAGATCTTTTGGATGCCATATGCTGAAGTTGTACTAAGTATAGAGGAAAGTCCGGAAGAATGGACAGGAGCCGGAAAATCCTTGGGGTATGTAGGTAAATGGATAGATAGCAGAAATTAATAAACGCTCTTTTAAAATTTTATTAAGAGAAAAATTTTGTAAAATATTTATTAACTTCTACCGAACAATGCCCACCTTAAGCGTTGGAAGAATGATGGTTGTTCTGTGGTTTGCTTTGGTGTGGAGGCAATAGCTTTAGCTTTTTTGCTGTTATTGCGCGAATTGATGTCTTGCTCAATTGATGCTGAAATTGCGTCAAA
>JAVBQZ010000105.1:0-4531 GCA_031548505.1 Bdellovibrionota bacterium
GCATGGTCCAGACCTTGGTGGTCCAAAAAAGTGCAAAGTGATATTCTACGTCATGCATCCGGCCTTCTGCCTGTTTGTCACAAAGGTTAGAGGCAGCCAGCATCACAAGCTCAGTTATGGCGGCAATAACCACCAACAAAAGCACTCTTTGCACTTCTCCTGCCGGTTCTGGGGATTGCTGGAATATCTCGATGATCCTCTTTACCGCATACAGCCAGACATAGACGCTTAGTCCCTGGGTCAATGCATGAATGATTGTACAGGGGATGACCAGAGGCTGCCACTTCAGAATTCCTGCGAATGAATATTGTAGATTTTCCCAGACGGAATATCTGTTTTGTCCTTCTTTTATTTTTCTGTGTGCTTTCATATAGTAACCTTTCTTCTGTAAACCATTAACCGGCCAGTCTGCGTATTTTTGTATAAGCTGTCATGTTTCCCAAGATTCAAGAATTAGTTCTATTGTAAATTGTAGGGAGTACTGTCCGGCCTAACGGCTTTCGTATGGTTATTCCCATAAACCGTCTGAAATCAGGGAGAATTATCTAACAAGGATTACCATATCATATTTCGTAAGAAACGAAAACTGTTTAGGAGTTTTTTTCTGGTAGACGGCCCCAATATAATAATGAAACAAAAGCATATTCTTTCTTTCCCTGTCATACAATGTAAAAAATGTATGATGAGGGACTTTTTTGAAGGATTATATTGAAGAGCGAGCAATGAATATCGCTAATTATATTATTGACAACAATGCGACTGTGCGGCAGACTGCAAAGCAGTTTGGGATATCTAAATCTACCGTACATATGGATGTAACAAAATAGAACTCAAAGTGTGGGAATTAAAATAAGTATATAACCTTTGAGAGATGCATAGTGTCAAACTATGCTATTTTTTGTAATTTATTATCTTTTATAAAAGATGTTACTCATAGTCCGTTGACCAATAAGTAACACAAAGAGATACTTAAACAAAATAGGAGGTGATTGTTTGATTACTACTCAAGTTGGCAATAGAATAAGAATCTTAAGAAATGAACAGGAATTAAGTCAAGAGAAATTAGCCTTAAAAGCTAATTTGGATAGAACATATTTAGCTGGAGTAGAAAGTGGAAAGCGTAATATTTCAATAGTTAATCTAGAGAAAATAATTATTGCATTAAATGTAACTTTTCATGAATTTTTTAATTTTTAAAAACAAATGTTGACTATGGGTAACGGACCGGCTTATACTTTATAAGTCGGCGAGTTAAGAAAGGGATATTGATTATGCCGGCTCAAAATACGTATAATAAATCAGAAATTTTAATTAGTATATTTAATAAAAAAACAGAAAATGGAACAAAGCATATTGGTAAAGATATAGCATTCACTTTGCCAGACCTGCACCAGGCATTTGATGATAAGGGGTATAATAGACCAACATCGACCTCAAATTTTGTATTAGATTTAACAAGAAAGAATAGGGGGATTGAAGTTCGTCTTCCGAGAGAGATAATAGATTACGGATATGATTTACGAAAAAAAACTGGACCAGTATCTGGACAAAAAGAGAATTATTGTGGAGAATTTATATATTTAGGAAAAGGGATAAATGGTGAAACATTAGAATTGAGTGATTGGTTGGTTTGGTCACAACCGGATGAGGAAATCACTATTAAAAATATTGTCCCCGATTTTATTTATCCATATCTTGCAAATGATGAGGGATCTATTTTTAGCGTTATTGATTACTGTGATATACTTTCTCTTGCAGTTTTGGGTAAACCAAAGACTATTTTTCGTGTACAGAACCCAATGAAATGGCAGCCCAATGAGATAGATGGTTTTTATATATCTAATATTAATAATCGTATAACGGTTTATCCTGTGGAGACCAAGGCATCAAGTACGGATGATGATATTAATCTTGTGCAACTTAACGGTCAGTATAATACTTTTATTAATCGTATGCAAAATCAGCAAATGAAACAAGCAGTAATCAGGCCGTTAGCAGTAAAAATGGTTAATGGAGGATTAAACGTGGCAGTTTTAGAAAAAAATTCATTTTATGATCCAATATCTAATAAAGGAGCACCATATTTTATTGTTCATAAGCAAATTAGAGTAAACTTTGATTCAAAAATTCCATCTTGGAAATAGAGGAGGCAACATTGGCTTTTACATATCATCCACCGACCACAAATAAATGTACAGTTTGTGAGAAGCTGTTAGAAGAGAATAAACAAAATCCTATAATTGAAACCGTAAATGGTAAGGCATCTTCTACTAATGGTTACCCATTTCATAATTGGTATAACTTCGTTTTGGGATTTACTCCCATATTTCCTGAGTATATGCTAAAAAGAGAGCAAATAAGCAAAAACGATGTAGTTTTAGATCCCTTTAACGGCTCAGGAACAACACAACTAGTATGCAAACTTCATGAGATTTCATCAATTGGGGTTGATGCAAATGATTTTATGGTATTAGCTGCTAAGCAGAAACTTAATTGGGAAATTAACAAAGAACAGATTACTAATAATATTAATAAAGTAATAAAAAATGCGAAGAAAAATATTTCATCTATTAATTGGGAAGATAAAGACTATATACATCAAAGAGTATTAACTTTGCGAGTACAAATGCTTGATGATAGATATATTTCTGATAAGCCATTTTTAAAGATTATATTAATTAGAGAGATTATCGATAAGTTAAAAGCAAATAAATCAATTAAAGAGTTTTTAAATTTTGCTTTATCAGCAATTTTAGTACCAGTTTCTAATATTAGGTATGGGCCGGGTTTTGGAGTAGGAAAGATAAAAGAAGATGCAGATGTTTTAGAAATATATACATATAAATTAAAAGAAATGATGGAAGATTTAAAAAAGGTTACGCAAAAACAAATCGATACAGAATCTAAAACATTTTTAGGTGACTCTAGAAAATTATCACAGATAGTCAAAGAAAATAGTATATCGCTTATTATTACATCTCCACCATATCCGGGTGACCATGAATATACGAAGCATTCAAAACTAGAATTAATCTTTCAGAATATGGCTACAGATATAGCTTCATTTAGAACAATAAAAAAGCGGATGCTAAGGTCTTCTACTACTAATATATATAAAACTGATAATGAAAAAGAAGCTGTTAGTGAACTGAAAAGTATTATAGAAGTCACGGAATTAATACAGGAACGCTTAACTCGTGATGGGGCGACGAGTGGCTTTGAAAAGTTATATACCCGATTAGTTTGGGAGTACTTTGGAGGAATGGCAAACACATTAGAAGAATGTTTTAAAGTTTTAAAACCAGGTGGAAAAATTGCCTTATTAGTGAGTGACTCACATTCATTTAAAATGGTTCATATTCAAACAGCAGAAATATTAGGCGAAATTGGTCTAAAAATTGGTTTTGTTAATCCAATGACTGAATTGTGGCAGATGAAAAATTCAACTTCTCATAACTATCAACTTAGAGAAAATATATTAATATTACAGAAACCAACTGTCTGTTAATAATACTATGCAGAAGGAACAAAACAGAACATTTTGTATGAACAATACATAGCCTTTGTTGAACACGTCTAATTATATTTTTCATATGAGATGGGGGTTATATGTAAATGAAATAATTGTCAATTCCTTTACCGAGGCGCTTGCAGAGTAAGGATTTACATGCAAATAAAGATAAGTACTCTCTGTTGTGGGATAAGTAAAATAGAGGGAAAAGTGTGATTCTTGGGAGGACTAAGAATCACACTTTTTTGAGTGGAAAGGAATGGATGGTAAGGCAGATAGTTACTCATTCATGCCTTGATTATGATTTATCAATGGCAATTCGGCAAGTCAAGGATTTGCAGCTTTGGCGGCATGAAGCGTCCTTGAGTTGCCCTTATGTTATTGATAGCGAATAAAAGAAATTTTTCATACCTACATCAAGAAGGGGGTAAAAATTCGGAAGTGTGTATTCACTTCCTATGCTTGCTATTCAAGTTTTTTCAATCTTATTCGCTTTTCTTTTCAAAACCTTGCCAATTTTCTAGTCTAACTGTAGTAGTGATGGCAAGAAAATCCAAGACGAATTTTGTCATTCCACATTTTAAAAACAAAATAAATTAAAAAAATTCGTACTATTTCAATTGCAATTTTCATAGAATTGGACAAAGAATAAAATGGAAGGCAGGGGAGCCGTTACATGACGAAAACAAAGTTAAATTTCCGCTTTCACAATCCGAATACGACGGAAGAAACTGCCGAATACATAGCAAAAGTTTTTATCGAAGTCAACAAGGCAAAAATGGAACGCATCCTACAAGATAATATAGAAAAAATAAGCAAGAGTAAACAAAAAAAAGATAACGAATTAACGCCATCTTCTTACTAATCATAAAGTTTAATGGTAGTGTAAATAAGTTTGTGGCTTTGGAAAAAAATGGCTCCTTTTTGGTGAGAATCAAGATATGACAATTCTTATCGAAAAGGAGTATTTTTATGCCAATAGCAAAGGAACAGATTCGACAAATTATCTCAGACAACAAG
>JAVBQZ010000080.1:0-3022 GCA_031548505.1 Bdellovibrionota bacterium
TCAGTCCAATAGTCATCAGCTTCACATATAGCAAGATATTTACCATAATTAGTATCACCAATAATCTTTCTAAAAAAAGAAATACCTTTTGAATACTGATTTTCAGCTTGGTAAGTATTGTTAAACAAATTAGGATATTTCGTTTCATACTCACGAATAATATCTACAGTTTCATCAGTAGATGCATCATCATGGACAATTACTTCAAAACGAAAGTTTGTTTTTTGCATAACAAAACCATCAAGTGCAGAACGGATATAATCTCCTTGATTATATGCCATGCAAAAAACAATTACTTCTACATCGCTTTTGTCATCGTTCTCTTTAACTTTTGACGTCATCCATTCTGAATCCAGTTCAGCATTACAAGAGCTACATTGCCCCGTACTAGAATTTGATGTGCTACAAAGTTCAGTTTTTTTAGTAAATTTTTTTGCATATTCGTGAGCGGCATTTTTAATTGCAACAACGTTTTCTCTATTACCAATCGCAGCTTGAATTTGAGCTTCTTCAGCTAGCAGGAAAAGTGGAAGTTTATAACTACCAAGAAGATTAAAATCCTTATAATGTTTAACGATGGCATTAAAAATATTAAGTAAACTTGCCGGGCATTGCTTGTTTTTATCTTTAATAGCTACTTCTAAATTTGACATAACCGAACCGGGCCGTTGACGATAATAATAAAATACCTCCGGAACTATCGCAAACTTATGAACATGAGGTAAAAAACACCAATGCCAATGTTCATCTTCACGGATTTGACCGACTACAAATTTTAAATCCAAATTTTGAATTACTTCGCGCTTATAAATCTTCGAACAATTCATGCGAAGGAAAGAATCGGGATTATTGAAAATCTGTGAAGTCATTCGATGAATCCCCGGCGCTACTTTTGTCTCGCCACCTCTAAAATCATCTTTATTGCTATTAATACTATAATCCCAAATCATAGTATGAATACATGCAAGTTCGCAGTTGTTTTTTGATGCAGCATTATAAAGTTCTTCATAGAAATTTAAAGAAATGTAATCATCAGAATCTATAAAACTAATGTACTCACCCTTAGCAATATCTAATCCTAAGTTACGTGCTGCTGATGCTCCTTGATTTTTTTGTTCTAGTAAAATGACGCGTTTGTCCATCTCAGCTGCTTTTTGACAGACTTCAAATGAACGATCAGTCGAGCCATCATTAATAAGTATTATTTCTATATCTTCAAGCGTCTGATGCATAATTGTTCCGAGACATTGCGGAAGATATTCCTCAACATTATACACCGGAACTATAACCGAAACTTTAGGAGATTTTTGTGATAATTTTTCTGATTCCATGATGATTTAGACGCGAAATGGGGAAATAAAGGTGCAAAAACGTGGAAATGTAGAAAAATCGTGGTATTAAATTCGCCTTAGGTTAAAAAGGGGATAAGAGTCTTAGTCACAAATAAGAACTGATGAGGCAATAGAGGGCTTATATTTACTATTTAGTTAGTAACTATATCACCTGAGACCTATTATTTTTCGGAGAAGAGCGAAGTATCTTATTAAATAAAAATATTATAATTATCCTAATTCTTTCTCGGCAATCCCTGCCAAGCGCTTAGCTATTTCTTCACACAATTTGGCATCTTGTGCTTCAACCATCACACGCAACTTATTTTCTGTTCCAGAATAACGAATCAATAAACGTCCGGTGTTACCAAGCTCTTGTTCTGCTTTAGTAATTTCGGTTTGAAGTTGTGACAAAGTATCTAACGGTATTTTCTTAGCTACTTTAATATTAATTAAAGTCTGTGGATGAATAGCCATAACCTGCGCCAGCTCAGAAGCTTTCTTTTTTGTTTCAAGCATAATTGAAATGAACAATAATGCAGATAAAATTCCATCACCAGTCGTATTATAATCGAGAGTAATAATATGTCCCGATTGTTCTCCACCTAAATTATAGCCACCTTCAAGCATTTTTTCTATAATATACCTATCACCCACATCTGCACGAATTAAATTAATCCCGGCATTTTGCATTGCAAGTTCTAATCCTAAATTGCTCATCGTCGTCCCAACAATTCCACCACCAGTAAGCGACCCCGTCTTATTTAAATGCAACGCAATCACAGCTAAAGTTACGTCGCCATTTATCACTTGCCCATTCTCATCAACTAAGATCAAACGATCAGCATCACCATCAAGCGCAACACCAATATCAGCCTTATTATCAACCACAACACGCGCGACCTTTTCCGGATACAAACTACCAACTCCTACATTTATATTTATACCATCCGGATTATCACCAATCTTAATTACCTCGGCACCAAGTTCATTAAACACAAGTGGAGCAACTTTATATGCAGCACCATTCGCTGTATCTAAAGCGATTTTCAAGCCATCCAATTTAAATTCACGGTTAAGCCAACTTTTCAAAAACACAGTATAACGTCCAACTGCATCATCAATACGTTTTGACTTTCCTATATCTGCCCCTGTTGTTTTATTTACTTCTAATTCAGGTGAAGTCATCAAGGCTTCAATTTCATCCTCTATACTATCCGGAAATTTAAACCCATTTGATCCAAAAATTTTAATTCCATTATCTTCGTAGGAATTATGCGATGCAGAAATTACAATACCGGCATCAGCACGCATACTGCGAGTGAGAAACGCCACGCCGGGAGTAGGCAGTGGTCCGACATATAAAACATCAACACCCATAGCATTAATTCCGGATGAAAGCGCATTTTCCAGCATATATCCTGAACGACGCGTATCTTTTCCAATTAGGATTTTATTATTTTTTGCACCGTGCTTTTTTAAATAGAGTGCAATAGCTTGCCCAATTTATTGCACGGTATCAGTATCAAGCGGAGCTTTACCAGCAAGCCCACGAATTCCATCAGTTCCAAATAAACGAGACATAATAAATAGATTTAAGATTTAAAAATTAGAATTAACATTAGTAATTGGTTGATACTGAAAAAGTAAATTTGCGTCGCGAAGCGACGCAATGTTGAGATAAAAAATCT
>JAVBQZ010000130.1:0-13713 GCA_031548505.1 Bdellovibrionota bacterium
CATCACAAATTTTGAAAATAATACTAAACCCTAAAGAAATTGTTAAATACAAGGCGCAAATTATACCGGGAATGACAGTTTCAGATGTGATAAAGAAAATAACACCAGAAACTTGGCCGGTTACTAAGGACTCATTTGCAATTGAGGCTGGTGATACTGAATTTCTACAACAGCTTGGAATTTTCACGCGTTCATTAGAAGGTTATCTTTTCCCTGAAACATATACGTTTGCAAAACCAATTACAGCAAAAGAAGTAATTAAATATATTGTGGATTTTGGAAAAAATAAAATGATGAGTGAGGAATATAATAAGCGAATGATTGAACTCAATATGGATTTAAATCGAGCTTTGACTTTAGCTTCAATTATTGAAAAAGAGACTGGCGCTGCTAGTGAGCGTGCAACGATCTCTTCGGTATTTCATAATCGTTTACGCTTAAAGATGCCTTTGCAGAGTGACCCGACAGTTATTTATGGAATTCCCGACTTTGATGGGACAATCAAAAAATCAGATCTAAAACGTCAGACCCTTTATAATACATATTTAAATCGTGATTTGCCACCAACTCCAATTTGTAATCCAAGTCTTGAAGCATTTAAGGCGGCACTTTACCCTGAGACGACAAAATATTTATATTTTGTCGCAAAGGGCGATGGTACTGGCACCCATGTTTTTTCTGAAACGCTCGCAGAGCATAATAAAGCAGTGGCACAATTTAGGAAATCACAAGCGGTAAATGAAGCAGTTGCTGAAATTGAAGCTGAACGTAAGAAAACACAGCAGGAGTTTGATTTGCAAAAATACCCGGTAGCTAAACCGAAGGAAGAGGGAGGGAAAAAGGCGGCACCAAAGCCAAAGCGTTCAAAAGAAATTTCACATTTGGATGATGCTTTGAAATCAGCTCCAGAAACGCAGGCAGATAGGAAAAGAAAAGATATTAGCACGATTTTTGATTAATTACTTTTTTATGCCGTATACCACCAAAATAAAAAATACCACAGCAAGTACTGGCAAACGCGGTGTTGCGCTTTTGACGTTCGTTCTATCTCTAATTCCTATCATTGCATTTTTAGCTTTCGCAGTTGATTTATCATTTTTGATGGTGCAGCGTTCCTTGATGCGTATTAATGTTGATAAAGCCTTGATTGCAGCGATTAGTTATCGCGCGCAAGTCGGATATACTGATACAAATATAGATGTAGTTTATGAAATTTTGCAAAATAAGGTTTGTGAAGAATTTAAATATGGTAGTTATGAGAATGGGAAATTTGTTTGTAATCCGGATTTTGATGCTGTTCCTGTAAAAAAACTAGAAGAGGTTGATTGCAAGCGTAGTAACGAAGATAATGATGGGCCAAAATTCTTCATGCGCATGTTTTATAATAAAACGGCTGATGGTAGTGATGATGACGATGTGGTGCGCGTTTGTGCCGGTAAATCTGTTCGGCTTGTTTTCGCACCGGTGGTCAGTGCAATGGTATCTGGTACCAGCACCACACATCAAGATATTATTGCTGATGGTGAGGCTTCGCTAGATCCGGTTATTATTTCAATTATTGCAGATAATTCTGCTTCAATGAAAGAGAAGGTTGAAAAAGATAGTATTCACACCAAAGCTGAAGTTTTGGGGGAGATTATTCCCGTGTTTGCGGAGAAATTTAATCCATCTAAAGATAAAATAAATATTGTAACCTTCAATACTTTGGCTGATTTGCGTTTACCTTTAGATCGTGGTGAACTGGGGATTGGTTTTGATAAAAATAAGTTTAAAGGTACAGGGGGGAGTTATCCAGTTAGTACGGAGCGTCAGACAAATATAGCTGCTGGTTTTATGACAGCCTTTGTCGATGTTTATAATTACCTTTATAATTTAACTGGAGTTGGTTTAGCTGGGGGCAAAAGGGCTCAACGCGATAAACTTGGAAATAAAGCTAATCTAGTATGGATTTTGTTTACCGATGGTGCGCCTAATGCTGGTTTGTTCAACTATGCTCAGTGGAATTATAGTTATGGTTCGTCACGGGCGATTGATTTAAATGCACCAGGTACAATTTTCTCTGATGAAATAATGACAGGTAAAGATGAAAGAATAGAAAAAAAATCCTTTGTTCCACTCCCCTCTATTCCTCTTGATACCCCTCCAAATGTATCTGAAACAATACAAAGATTGCGTGCGCGGGCGAGCGTTAATAATTACGTAAGTAGATATATAACAGAGGGTTTTTTAAATTATAAAATTTCTTTAGTGCCTGGAACATATGAGCAGTCAGTTAGTTTGCCATTTGGCAAGGGTAATGTGCAGATAAATGGTCAAATTTCATTTATGACGCCTATAATTAATCCTGAACAATATAAAAGTGGAACAGGAGGGGTACTTGATTCTAAAACTTATCTTGGATGTTCAAGCGACCACAGAGATATTGTAATTCTCAATACTGATACTGACACGTATTGCCCTCCTGCTCTTGTTGGAGGAGTTGATACCTTATGTGGACCAGTTGTGACTTTAGTTAAAAAAGCAAATGCAAATGCTTTTGGATTAAGCAATAGCGATATATCAAAAGCTTGTTTAGTCGGTGGGCACACTTTTAATGGAGAAGGCTGTTCAACTTTTAATGAAGAAGGTTGTCTGCCACTTGTTTCAACAGTTCCATCTGTACCGGCAGGCTCTTCTGCTTATTATTCATACTCCGGAGGTGGGGTAAATTTAAATTTACCGGCAATGAATTTTTGTGTTCCTGACTGTACTTGGAAACCTCTTTTAGATAGCGATGGGAAAAATATAGCGGAGGCAATACAAGTCGATGTTCGCGGATTAGATAAGGCTTCTGCCGGAGATGATGAATTTAATACTCCGTTAAAAGCATATCAAATGCTTTCTATTGCTTGGGCACAATTCTTAAGAAGTTTGAAGGGGGCAGTTATTGGTAACGGTGATGATGGTATAAAAATAACTAATTCTAAGGTTTTTACTGTTGGCTTAGGTGAACGTGCTCCATTACCTCCATACCTACATAGTAAAGCAAAAAATTCGGCTCAGTTTAATGAGGGAGCTGATGTAGATATTTGGCAAGATATTAATGATGATGTCAGTAGGAAAGATATTTTATTGCTAAATATAGCAAATGATTATGGCGTTAACGGTGGTAGAGGTGCTGAAACGGATGAGGATGGGAAATTGGGTAAATTATTTTTTGATACAAAGAATGCTTATTACGGTACCACTCTCGCTTCCAGTGGCGAACAGTCTAAGATGTCATTTTGCTATCATAATGATCCTGATAACCCAGATGATAAAAGCAACGCTAAATATGCTTTCAATAAAAATGAATGTGGTGAATATTTTCCAATTCGTACAAGTGATAATATGCGTGTTGCCTTTGATAGTATAGCAAAAAAAATACAAATGTCGCTTATAAAATAATTTTGTTAGTTGAGTTTTTTCAAAAAACTCAACTAACAGTGCATAGTTAACAATGCACAAGGCACAATTGCCTCCCCACGCCGCCAGATAAATATTCGCAATTAACTGATTTCTCTCCAATCTATCGCATGGAGGTGGAGGGGTTGGGAATTGTGCATTGTACATTGTGAATTGTAAATTTCAATAGTTCATATAGTCATTATTCAAAATCAAAATATAAAAAATTAGGAGAGTTAACCACATGTCTATTATTCTGGGAGTCGATGAAGCAGGGCGTGGACCACTGGCTGGGCCAGTCACTGCTGGTTGTGTGGTTTTTCCTGATAGTTATGAAAATCCTTTTATAGCTGATTCTAAAAAATTGTCTGAAAATAAGCGTGATGAATTATTTGATGTGATTAAGCGCGATGCACTGTGCTGGTCAGTTGTGAATATAAATCATCAAAAGATAGATGAGCTGAATATTCTTGCCGCGACTAAACTAGCAATGTTTTATGCGGTTGAGAGAGTATATTGGGAACTGCATGAGCATTACGACAATCTTGATTCTCAAATTAAAATTTTAATTGATGGTAATCAAAAGATAACTCCGCTTTTAAATTCTGATTTTGGTGCGAATTTATATCAAGAACCAATTGTAAAAGGTGATGCAAAGGTTCTGCAAATTTCCGCCGCCTCAATTTTAGCGAAAGTAACGCGTGATAGGATAATGTTGTTACTTGCCAAAAAATACCCCAATTATGCTTTTGAAACTCATAAAGGCTACCCGACGAAAGAACATTATAATAGGATTGAGAAGTATGGAATTTGCCCTGTACATCGTAGAAGCTTTATACACTAGCTAGTTAATAATCATTTCTTTTGCCAACTCTATAAATTTATCATTCACATTCTTCCCTCCCAGCATTCTAGCGACCTCTTCAACACGTTCAGTTTGGTTTAAGTGCTTCACTTTAACAATCGTGTTATTATGAATATGACTTTTAGAAATCACAAAGTGTGCATCCGCTAGCGCTGCAATTTGTGGAGAATGTGTAATTAGGAGCACTTGCGTTTTTTCGGAAATAGCTTTCACTTTTTCTCCAACCACTGAAGCAACAATTCCGCTAACTCCTGTATCAACTTCATCGAAGACATGCATGATAGTTGCATATTTTTCATTTAGAATTGTTTTTAAAGTGAGAAGCACGCGAGATAATTCGCCACCTGAAGCAACTTTTCCCAGTGGTTTTGGTGATTCGCCTGGATTTGCAGAAAGTAAAAATTCAACGTCATCACCTCCGGTTGCGGATAATTCGTTTGGGGTAATTTCTATTTTGAATTTTGCCTTTTTCATTTCTAAGCGCGCCAGTTCTTTTTCTACTTTTTGCTCTAAAAGTAAGGCCTTATTTTTACGTTTTAAAGAAATTTCTTTTGCTAAATTTTCCAGTTCACTGGTTGCAATGCGCAAGTTATTTTCTAATTTAGTTATATCGAATTCGCCCGCTTCGAATTTATTAAGTTCCTTATTTATTTTTTCTAGATAGGCAATAATGTCATTCGCTCCTAAGTGGTATTTCCGTTCAAGACGTGCAATTTCCGTGATTCTACTGCGGATTTCTTCTAATCGTTCTGGCGCGACTTCTAAATCAGCTAAATATTTATTTAATGTAAAATCAATTTCTTTAATTTGCGAATATACAGAATCAACTAGTAGATAGGTATCGTCTAGTATTTTATCTTTCTTTCTTAATGTATCAGTTAGCTGACGTAGCTTTGCTATAGAATTTATTGTTGAAATATCTTCTGAATTTAAAAGGTTTAAACATTCATTAACAGTATTTGAAACAAATTCGCCATTTTGTAGTTTATTTAAATCGCTTTCTAATTTTTTCCGTTCGTCAAATTCTAATTCTGCACTTTTTAATTCTTCTTGTTCAAAGGCGATACGTCTAAAATATTCTGATTTTTCACTGCTTGATTTTTTAAAATCATCAAGCAGTTTTTTTGTAGAGGAATATTTGTGAAATGACTCCTTTATTTCTGCTAACTCTTTAGTAAATCCGCCATAATTATCTAAGAGTTGAATATGTTTGGCGCTATCAATCAGTGCTTGCTGCTGATGTTGCCCGGTTATATCAAAAAGAAACTGCGAAATTTTTTGTAGGGTTGCCAAAGGGATTAAAGATGAATTCAAATAAGCGCGGCTTTTACCTGATGTCTCAATAATGCGCCGAATAATAATATCTTCGTCCGGAATTATTTCTATGAGCTCGTCAGCTATATCAAGAATTGAAGTACGATTGTCGGCAGTAATATTAAAAAAGCCTTCTATCTCTAATTTTTCTTGCCCGTTTCTAATAATATCGCTTGTTGAACGCGTTCCGCCAAGGAGGGAAATAGCTTTTAAAATAATAGATTTACCTGCTCCTGTTTCGCCGGTTATTATGTTTAAACTGGAATTAAAAGTTATTTCTAATTCTTCTACAATAACAAGATTTTTAATTTTAAGATGTGATAACATAAAGAAGTTCTGGTGGTAAATTAACTATAAAGCGAGATGTTTCCCTAGCTGACCAAGGACTTTTCCCATCAAATAGACGGCGCACCATTGCTTGTGACAAATATAATTTTTTCTTGGCACGAGTCACACCGACATAACAAAGACGACGTTCTTCTTCTATGTCGTCTTCTGTTTCGCTTCGAGAATGTGGTAATAATCCTTCTTCTAACCCAACAAAAAATACGGCTTCAAACTCTAAACCTTTCGCAAGATGTAAAGTCATCAAAGATACTTTGTTATGATTTATTTCTTTTAATTGTGCGGGTATGTTATTCGATTCGTCAGCATTTTCAGTATCTAATCCGGATGATAAGCAAGATCTATCTAAAAAATCGGTCAATGTTACAACGTCCTCTTCAGAATTATTATTAATAAATTCTTCGCTTACACGCATTAATTCTTCAATATTGTCTTTTTTATTATTCGCTTCCTCTGTCTTTTCCTCTGTTAATTTTTTTAAATATCCTGATTTATCGGCAATCGTGCGGATTAAGCTGGAAAGTAAAAAGCCACGTTGTTTGACCGGAATATTTACATTATGCAGATCCTCTTGAACTTTTTCAGTATCAACAATTAACTCTTGAATGGTATTATAAAACGGTTCTAATTTTTTTCGTGTTGCGCTGGTTAAGATTTTTGAATTTTCAGTAAGTAATTTTTTAGTAAGTGCAAAAAGTGAAAGTTCATGTTTTTGGGCGAGTGTTTTGAGTGAAGCTATAGTCACATTTCCAATTCCGCGTGCAGGTGTATTAATAATTCGCAGAAAAGCTGAATCGTCATTTGGGTTTATCAGAAGGCGACAGTAGGCGAGAATATCTTTGATTTCTTTACGCTCATAAAATTTAAAGCCCCCATAAATTATATATTCAATGCCGTGACTAAGTAACATTTCTTCAATTACACGTGATTGTGAATTGGTACGATAGAAAACTGCAATATCGCTTAATTTTAGCCCTTGCCTTTTTAAGCGTAAAATTTCAGATGCAACAAATTCTGCTTCCGATCTATCTGTATCGGCGCAAAAATAATAAATCGGTTCACCATCTTCATTGAATGTCGTAATATTTTTTTTCTTTCGATAGATATTTTTAGCTATTATTTCGGAAGCTGCGTTTAAGATTGTTTTCGTGGATCGATAATTCACATTTAAAGTTATTTCGGTACAGTCAGGATAATCATGCTTGAAATTTAAAATGTTACCGATATTTGCGCCACGAAAAGCATATATAGATTGATCGTCATCGCCGACAACACATAGATTTTTGTGTTTTGCGGCGAGCATTTTGATTAGTAGATATTGTGAATGATTGGTATCTTGATATTCATCGACCATAATATATTTAAATTTATTTTGATAAATTTCAAGAATGTTTTTATTATCGCGAAATAATTCTATCGTTTTAGAAATTAAATCGCCAAAATCCATCGCATTAGCTTTTTTGAGTTCATCTTGATATTGCTGATAAATTTCCAGCAAAAGTTGTGCATCATCAAATGAATTATATCGCAGGAATTCTTCTTCATTTAGAAAATCGTTTTTTGCTTTATCTATTACGTGTTGAACATGCTTGGGAGTGAAAATATCCTTGTCAATTTTTTTATCGTCTAAAATACGTTTTATAACAGATAGTGAATCGTTTTTGTCATAAACAGTAAAATTACCGGTCAAGCCTAAAACCTCAGCGTTTATGCGCAGGATTCTTAAACAGGCAGAGTGGAAAGTTGAAACCCAGAACGAGCCGATATTTTGGCTGAAAAGCCCAGCTACACGTTCTTTCATTTCGGTCGCAGCTTTGTTTGTAAAAGTAACAGCAAGAATTTGGCTTGGGAATGCCTTTTGGGTATAAATTAAATGTGCAATTCGGCGCGTGAGAACGCGTGTTTTACCACTGCCGGCACCGGCAAAAATAATGAGTGGCCCGTCTAGGCAGGTTACTGCCTCATATTGAGCATCATTAAGATCCGTAAGGTGCTGGGGGAGATTGTTTTCTGACTTTTGTTTAGTATTGTTACTTGTGCTCACGCTACTCGTTTATATTTAATTCTGATATATTTTCTGCCATTATGCACGATATGCTCGCAAAGTGCATACTGCTTTTCGCAGTTAGAAGTAAAAATATCAATTCCTAATTTTGTCATAATTAGGAAAGCAAGTAGCATAGATATAAATTCAATAAGGGCGATTGGGTTAGTTAAGAGGATTTGTGTTAACATAATGTATATTATGGAAAGGAGCGCGATTTACCGCGCCCATGATTTATATATAAATGCATAAATGCGGGGGATTGCATCCATCCCCCCCTTGTTTATGTATGGCAACATAGAACAGATATAGAAACATATAGAACAATACTAGAATATATGTCAATTAGTTTTTCTATTATTTTTCCATATGGCGCTGAGTAAACTATCTCACTAATCATAATATCTTATTTTTATTAGCATTTTTAATAAAAACAATTTCCAATTCATTCTAAAATAGCTAATTGTTCTGCATGTCTGAAGAAATTTTAATTGATATTCTTATTGTCATCGCTAAGGTAATTATTGCGGTTTTCTGTTTTTTGCTTCCGCTTACTGTTTTCAACACTTGGTTTGAGCGCAAGGTCTCCGCACTAATTCAAAGTCGCATTGGTGTGAATCGTTCTAAAATTTTTGGGTTTGATTTGGCAGGTTTTGTAAATACGTTTTTAGCAGACCCAATTAAATCATTTTTTAAAGAAGACATAATTCCAAATGGTGCGAGTAGGATTCTGCATACAATAGCGCCGATCGTTGCTGTTTTTCCTATATTGCTTTGTGTCGCTATAATTCCATTTGGACCTGATTTTGAATTATTTGGGCGTACGATTAAAATGCAAGTTGTAAATCTAAATGTTGCGTTACTTTTTATTTTTGCCTGCATTTCACTCGCTATTTTTGGTCAGATTCTAGCGGGTAGGGTTTCGCAAAGTAAATTTGCATTACTTGGTTCATTCCGTGCAGTTTTGCAATCAATATCATGTGGGATCATATTTGGCCTGGGCATTATCCCATTAATTTGCATTTATAAAACGTTAAACTTGAATGAAATTGTTTTGTTTCAAGGGCAAGATTTTCATGGTTTGCCGGCATGGGGATTTTTTTTAAATCCAATCTCATTTTTTGTTTTCCTTGCTGCTGCAATGGTGGGAACATATCGTGCTCCATTTGATATTTCGGATGCAGAATCAGGAATTACGACTGGTTATCTTGCAGAATATTCTGGGATGAAATTTATTTTATTTCGCTATGGCCAGTTCGCTTCAATTGTTATTGTATCATCATTATTAGTGCTTTTATTTTTTGGTGGTTGGCAAATCCCATATTTTGATTTGACAACGATACGATCTGATTTGTGGGGGATTTTACCGGAGTGGTTTAATGAGGTAGAATTTACATGGGCACCATTGGTAGCTTTTGCTGTATTTGTAATTAAGGTTATTTTCTTTTGTGTGTTGCAAATACTCGTGCGTTGGACTTTGCCACGTTTTAGTTATGATCAATTAATTTATTTTTGCTGGAAAACATTAATTACAATTAGCATTTTAAATATTGTTGTAAGCGGAGCATTGGTGTTGGGTGGATTTTATGAAGTTAAAAATTAAAAAGACGACAAGAAATAGAAACCTTTGCGTTAGGTCCATTAAGAAATTTTACTAAACTCATGCTCCATGAGTTCCCCTCTTATCTTAGAATTTTTCTGGAGCAGGGGCACATAAATAACTATAATAAATCTCCAAATTCTTCCTCTGCCTGCTTTAACACTTCGATTTTTCCAATATCAAGCCAGCGTAAATTCGGTTGAATGTAACCATAAATATTTTCTGTTTTGGCAATGGTTAAGAGCGCACCGGTTATTGAAAATTTATTTGGTTCGTTTTTTAAATAATCAAAAATTTTTGGTGAAATAACATAAACGCCATTGAAGGCGTATTCTGTATAATTTCTCGTTACATCTTGTATGTTTATTTGTTTACTGTTGTCTGTAAGTTTAATTTCGTCGGTTGATTTATTTTGCCAACCGCGCAAATAATTTTCTTCATCAAATAAAAAATAGCGCATTGTTCTGCGCGCACTGACAAGTAATGTTGCTATAGCAGGGGTTGCGCAGTGCTTTTCATAAATTTGATTTAAATCTACATCAGATATTACATCTACATTGTGTACGAGAAATGGTGTATTTCCATGTAAAAATTGTTCTGCATGTTTAATACCACCACCGGTGTCTAAAAGTTCTGCACGCTCATCTGAAATGCAAATTTCAATTCCGAAATTATTATTTTGGGCAATGAAATCAATAATCATGTCGCCAAAATGATGAATGTTAATTACAATCTTATTATAACCTGCATTTTTTAATTTGATTATAATGCGTTCAAGCATTGGTTTACCTGCAATTGGTACGAGTGCTTTAGGTAAAGTATTGGTAAGCGGTTGCAGGCGTGTGCCTAGTCCTGCAGCGACAATCATTGCTGTTCGGTTTGTATTCATGATGAAATTATATATTACTTAGGTGTTATAAAAGGATTATAAAGTGCATAATTCTCCGTTCCTCCCTACATTAACACTCTAAATTGTAGCAATAATTGAAATTTCACGGGATTCTGTAGGAGCACGGCATGCCGTGCCCGAAACGTACCGCGTTCCCAATGAAGCATTCGGTAAGCCGACAATAAACTCGATTCCAACAATAGTTCGTTCGTATAAATCGGCTGTCTCAAAATATGTGCATCGTTTGTGATTTAATTTTGAATGGCAGCGTGGATATTATGAACACATTATCCGTGATGAAGAATCTCATTACAATATTTCAGAATATATTAAAAATAATCCTATAAATTGGTTAAAAGATAAATTGTATTCAATATAATGATGGCCATAACGGGCACGGCATGCCTGACAGCAAGCTGTCAGCTTCGCAGTGCCCCTACAAAATGAATTATGTATTAATTTCTGGAATTTTCAAGAAGTGTGAATATATATTTGTTCAATATTTTGCTCGCGGTGAGTTAAGGTGACATGAACGCCAAATTTTTTATTTAAATGTTCTGCCAGGTGTTGTGCTGCATAAACAGAACGGTGTTGTCCGCCAGTACAACCAAAGCTCACCATTAGATTTGTGAATTTGCGCTCAATATAACACCTGACTGTTTCATCAACGATACTATAGGCCTTATCCAAAAAGCGAATAATTTCACCGTCCTCTTCGAGATATGTTATTACCGGTTTATCAAGACCTGTTAAACTAGCATAACGTTCATATTTTCCCGGATTATTTATACCACGACAATCAAATACAAAACCTCCGCCATTGCCCGAGTCATCATTAGGAATTCCTTTTTTATATGCAAAACTAAAAACTTTAACCTGCAATTTTTGGTCATTTGCATTGGTTGCAAATTGTTTGAGTTCGACAAGCTCCCGCAAAACTTTACATAAGTAAGGATATTCATCGTAATTTTGCGTGAGTAGTTCGCGTAAATTATTAATTGCAAAAGGAATGCTTTGAATAAAATGTGGTTTTTTTTCAAAATATCCACGGAAGCCATATGCTCCTAAAACTTGCAATGTCCTAAACAGTACGAAATGTTTTAATTGTGCGTGGAAATGTTTTTCATCAATATTTGTAAAACTTTTTGCTGATTTAATATATTCATCAATAAGTTGGTGGCGAAGTTCGTTAGTATAATTCGCTTTGGCTTGCCATAAGAAAGAGGCAACATCGTAATAAAAAGGCCCGCGACGTCCACCTTGAAAATCAATAAAATATGGTTCGCCGTCTTTTATCATAACATTTCGCGATTGAAAATCACGATACATAAAACTTGTAGGTTTTTCACGTAGCAAAATGTCAGACATTTTTGCAAAATCATCTTCAAGTCTATCTTCTTCAAATTCAAGTCCAGTCGATTTTAGAAAACAGTATTTGAAATAATTTAAATCCCATAATACCGAACGTATATTAAATTCTGGTTGAGGAAAGCAGATATCAAAATTTAATTCTTCCGCACCTTTGAATTGAATTTCCGGAAGTGCGCGAATTGTTTTGGTAAGGAGTATTTTTTCATCATTATCAAAAGAATGTGATGCGCGTCCTTTTGCAATTGCGTCAAATAAAAGAGTATCCCCTAAATCCTCTTGCATATAGCGCAAGTAATCTTCAGTATGATTGTAAACCTGTGGAACGTTTAGACCTCTGTTTTTAAAATGACGTGCTATTTCAATGAAAGCACGGTTTTCAGCAGGTGAAGTTCCAATAACGCCGATGAGTGAAATACCATCGCAGGTGAGGCGATAATAACGCCTATTAGAGCCTGATAGAGAAAATTCATTTATTGCGGTTGGTTGTTTGCCAGTGTGTTTTTCAAAAAGTAATTTTAATTCTGCTGTCATATTTAATTAATACGTTATAGTAAGTTCGTATAAATCATCACTTTTATTACGGGCTTTCCCGCAAATGACTGAAGCGGTAAGTGAAAAATTGCCGGCGGTATTTCTGGTAATTTTATAACTATATTGTGGGCTACAATCGCCGGAACATTTTTTATATAAATCATTTCCTTCTTTGCCATCACCTTGTGAAAAATTAGAAATCCAATTTATTAGGTCATCTTTATTTTTGAAATCATTTTTAATATATACTAAAGGAGAAGATTGCGTTTCGGTAAAGCGTGTATCGCAAGAAACATTATTGTCATCTTTCTCACCTTCAAGAAACGTTGTTGGTACTGAAGTAAAAATTATTAGTTCATTTGTTTTTGTAAACGCGTCAGTTAAAAGCTGATTTGATTTAAATTTAATTGAATTTTCGCTATTACGCATATTACTAATAACTCCAGCTGATGCAGTAACGCGTTGAATTGGCTCTGCATGGATTGTAAATGCTGGCAAGAGTAATAGTAATATTATAGGTAAGATTATAGTTTTCATGAAGCTCCTTGTTAGATTGCAAATGATTAGTAGAGAAGAGGTAAAATTATACTTTAGCTGCTATTTTAATTATTTCACAGACTTCATCTACCGTTTTGCTTGTAGTGTCAATTATTAGATCAAAATTATCATTGTCTTCAATGTTTACGCCGTAAATTTCTTGCCAACGATCAACTTCCAACTTACGTCTTTGTTCTATGATCGCAATCGTTTCTTCAATATCTTTATATTTTCTTTCTTGTGAACGTTCGTTATCATTAAAGATACGCGTAGCAGCAACTAAAATTTCAACATTTAACTTTACTTTTAGAGAATCAGGTAAGAAGAAAAAAGCCAGTCGTGAATCAACGACATAATTTTTATTGTGATTTTTAAGATCTATGAAACATCCGTCAATTTCTTTATCAATATTTTTGTCAGCCAGAGTGAGTGAGTTATAGTCGCTAATGTTTATTCCTTTTTGTTCTGCGATTTTTCTAGCCGCTGAGCCCGTTGAATAATGTTCGTAACCGATTTGCGATGCTAACTGTTTAGCGACAGTTGATTTTCCGCTACCCAGCATTCCGGAGATTGTAATGATTTGAGTCATGATAGTAAAAATATAAAAATATTTAACATTAAAATGCTATGTATCAAATAAGATAGGATAGATAACGGCTTTATTTTTATGAAAATAAAAAATTGTTGGCAATTAAAATGTTAATATGTATACGCCCCCGCAATTTGGGTCTTTAGTAAAAGAGTCCTCATATATCTTGTTTGGAATCGTTTCGCGATGCTAAATTTACCTTTAT
>JAVBQZ010000131.1:0-4100 GCA_031548505.1 Bdellovibrionota bacterium
ATCTTTATTATAATAATTTATTGTTGGAAACTTGCTGGAATTAAAAAAATGATGAGCTGAAATCTTCCAGATGTCTGTTTCTGATACATCAAATATCAAATGGAGATTCTTTGTGCTAAACGGAAAAAAGTAGGAAAATTGATTTTTACTTTTTCTTACCTCTGTACTCATACGATATGAAATGTTAACCTCATGATTACCCTCAATATTTAAAGGGTTTAATGGATATCGAATATAGTGTGTTGAATCCAATATTTGCTCAATCGGGTTATCAATCTCTATTCCATCTATACGCAAGTAATCGACTTTAAATGCAATTTTATTTGCTTCATATGGAGCGTCTACAAACAAAGGAAAGGAAAAAGCTGACAAGTGATTTTGTTGTATTTCACGATTATTAGTTGCGAAAAAAAGAAAATCATCACTTGACAGAATCGTATTATATGAAAACTCACATACTAAATTATATGAATCGACATAATAGAAACCGTCATTTTCGCTCGACAGAGAAATATTAAGCACTAAATTTGATATTTTATCTGAAATATTAATAACCTTGTATAAAAATGAATCCTTAATCTCCTTAGCCATAGTTCTATCATTTAATTGAACATCAAGGCAATTAAGCAACACTTCATCAACAGACTGTTTATTTAGTAATGATTTCTGCATATCCTTATCATACAGGATCAATTCAGCAACTTTTTGGGTTAAATTATCAGAAATATATGATTGTACTTGTTCAATTATTTTTTCTTCACTTTCAACTTTAAGAGCGAAATCATAAATCAACATTATAATCAAACCAATTAGACTTGATGTAAGTAGGTTTACTAGCAGTTCATTAGTTGGGGCGAAACGATATGTAAAATATAATGCAACAGAAACTATTATAGTTAATACAATAGAAATTAATCTTGCTTTATATTTTAAAAGTTTTGAATGAACATTTTTCATCATCTCCGCCCTCCATATCATTTATATTAACATAATCAGAACAATGCCAATGGAAAACAATAACACTCCGAATAAAGTAAAAATAGTTCCAACGTTTATCAGTCTATATCCTCTTGCATTTAACCTACTCATTCCCGACAACTGATAACTCGTATATTTTATCAATTCTTCAACAGATGATTTTTTAAAATCATTATAATAATCTTCTTTTGATTTAGTTATAATGTAAGCCATCGATCGAGGATTATGATCATTGCCAACCCGTGCTTTCATTATAGGCTGTATGTGTATAATACAGATAATAAAACCTATCAAGATTGATAACAAGGAACTTAACATTATTAGACTTATAAAAATTGGCATAGTGACAAATTGTGTAATTGAAATAACCGCACAGATAAAACCTACATCAATTGCTATTAAGCAATTACCTTGTTCAGCGTTCAAATGTTGATACTGCACTTGCTTCTCAAGTAAATTAAGCAAATAATTATACTTGAATTTTTGTCGCTTATCTTTATAGCAGGTAGTAGGTTTGCAAAACTTCTTTTTAATTGCTCTCTTTTGATACATATGATTACCCTCTCGAAACGATTAAGTTCACGATCGAATCAGGCTGTCCATGAACAATGTTTTTTCGTGAATGCGTAGTAACAGCCCCAATCAAGTCAAATGGCCCATAAAAAAAGCTATATTTTGTGTTTAAGTATTCCGCTTTTTCTTCGCCTGATCGCTCGGTATAAGTTACTTGATTTTTTTCGGAAATCGCCTTTTGAATCATCCATATTTTGCCCCGTTTATAATCTGAAACGCACTGCTTCAACTTCTTTAAACATATCGGGGCACTATCTTTTTTCAATCGTTGCACAGAACGACTGCCCCAATTGATAGAAACATCAGAGCCGGCATATTTTAAGTAATAATCTCTTTTCGATTGTGATAACTCACTGAATTCTTCTATTGATATTTCGCTACCATCCTCTATTTGAATTGTGTCACCGCAAATAGGAGCAGAATATATAATGATATCTCGGATTTCATTAGTAAAATAGTCACGTGTCTTGTTCCAAAAAGGAAGCACTAGTGTTGCTTTTTGGTCAAACAACACATACGGCGGGAAATCATATTTGAAGTTGAGAGGTTCTTTATTAAGACGGGAATTAAAGTAATTTTCGCCACACAGTCCAAAAAACGAATGTGTCCGAACAAAGTTGCATACTGCTATTTCCTTATCATCTTCTTTTGTATTTTTAAACGCCAATACGTCTTTATCAATCCCCCAATAACGAATATGGGGTCTTGTCTGTTGTATAAAATACCGAATCCCAATTGGTATTGAAGCATTGTCAATCAAATAGTGAACAATTGGCTCGGCTCCAAGGTAATCACGCAACTGTCGTGTTAACTCTAATGCAGGAGAAATATCACCGACTGGATAACCAAGCCGATGATATTTCTGATACATTAATTCCATTTCGCCCCATAAAGAGCCAGGGCATTGAATTTCTGCAATTTTACCCATGCTCATTTCATCAGTTCTAAAAAAAACAGGCTTGGTGTAATGATGGCTTTTAAGGTTTCGATGATATTCTTTTCCGAAACTTACTGGAGTTTCATTCAAAAGCCAATGAAGTAGCACATCATTGTTTTCAGACAGAGCTTTTCTAAATAATGAAATACATCTGTCTTGAAAATCATGTATTATCGAGAGTCGCTTACAAGCTTTTTGATATTCAGATGCCGAAATCATATATGGTTCTTTAGCCAACAACTGTGTGAACCCGGTGTTCGAAATAAAGCACTGATTGTATGTATCATCAGCCCATTGATAATTATTTACTCCCTTTACTGACATGAGAAATCTGAGCACCTCCTGCAATTAATATAGAACTTTGTGGTGGTTCGCTCATTGGTTCATCATCAACTACACTTTGATAGTTGTTAACATCAATTTTATCGAGCTGCTCTTGAATACGTTGCTTTAACGATGGCAATTTTAGCTTGCACGCATCTTCCCATTTTGCTTTGCATCCAAAATCCAGAGCGTCAAATACTGAAAAATCGCGATTCTTCCCAAAATCTTTTAACGCTTCCCATATTTGGGCATCACAACGCGAATTGCAATCGCAATGATTACGTGATAAGTGAAACGGTCTTGGATAATATCCGATTCCTCCAATACCTAATTCGGAAATATCCTTGCATTGCATAATAACATCTATAACCGACCACAACCATGGAACTTGATACAAGTTGAGCCTCGCCAATGCATCAACAACAGTATATTTATGTATACTCATAGGTTCTAATGATATACGCTTAAACCCAATTTCTGTAGCTGTTCTAATTGAATTAACAGATTCTTCAATAGCTTCCTTTTCGGATAAAAATGGTGGTTTGAGAAGAACATAAGCCAAAGACAATACACCATATTTATCCATTGATTGTAGTGCCCTCTTAAAATCATCTATTGATTCACCTTTGTTGACACAGATATTTCGGACAACATCGTTTGCTGCTTCGAATCCCATGCCAATTTCCAGTTCAACCCCGCTGCCATAAAAAATATCTGCGTATTCCTTTAGAGTCTTCTCTGTCAGAAAACCAGGGCGAGATTCAATAGTAACTCGCTGAATTCCTTTAATTTGGGTTGCCAATCTAAGAATGGTTGTCTGAGCATATTTCTGGGTTTCACCTGCATTTGCATAGTTACCCTCTTGGTTAATTCGCAACCAAGAAGGTTTATATTTATGAGATAATTCTGCTATTGCTTTTGCAAACTGGGCAATATGTATATAGTCAGGTACGCCTGATTTAACAGACCCCTCATATTCGCCACACATTGTACAACCACCATTTTTTGCCCAAGAACATCCAGTTGGACTAAGCGTTATAGTTAAAGCTAATGCAGGAGCACCTTTCATATGGGAATATTTCACTGCCCACTCAGCAGGTTCCCACCAGTGCAAATCAGTATTTCCTCGCAATCCTCGCAGTTTTTTAGCAATATCACAAATGCACTTTAATTCATTTTTATAGTCGCTAATTTGACCAAAATTTGATGTAATCATATGTCACCTTACCCTCGATTAATTAAAATCATTCGATTCCTTGTGGTCATGTCGCAGGCATTGTCAATTGTT
>JAVBQZ010000014.1:0-2519 GCA_031548505.1 Bdellovibrionota bacterium
TGAGCGTGGCCGTACCATAGCCCAAAAGACGCCCGGCGCCGGGTGGACCTATGCCGTGTATGACAAGCGTAACCGCAAGGTCATGACTGCCGATGCCAACCAGATGGAAGAAGGCCGTTGGACGCTGCAGGAATATGATGAAATGAACCGTCCCACGCAGCAGCAGGAAGTGCAGTTGCTCGTTCCCTTTGCACCCTCTGTGGTGCAGAAATTATACCTGTCTGCACCCGACAGGTCATACATCATGGACAAGATCATATTGTCGGAGACCCGTTATGACGACTATCCGGCCGATAGCTTGCCCTTTGTAGCCACCGCCATTGTTGACGATCAGCAACTCTCCACCACCAACCGCGGCCGCATCACCCTCTCCCGCACCCGTGTCTTGGAGCCCAACCCCAAGGCTGAAGAGCGCTTTCTCTCTACCGCCTATTACTACGACCGGTATGGCCGGTAATGTACCACTTTGCACCTATAGGATTTATCAAAGAGCATATATTTTACATACAGCATATTACAGAAAATTTTCAACTTTGGCAGGAGGGTATTTAGCTCTCCTGTTTTATTTTTGTATTCTATAAACAGCGTAAAATCAAGGAAGTTTTGGGCGTAGTGTACCATCTTGCACCCAAAAACTGTTTTATATATTTATTATTCAATAAATTAAAGACTAATTATGAAGTGTAAATATTGGATAAATGATTTGGTTTTTTTAGCTTCGGTTTCTACGATTTTTCATATTTCTAAAATTAATTATACCTTTGCATTCATAATTTTGTCCCCAAAATATGATAAATTGGGGACAAAAAATAAAATAGATATGCAAATAGTAGCGTTTTGATGTTTATAAAAAAAGTTCTTTGAAAGTATTGTTGTAGTTGAGTTGTAGAAGATTTTTAGCCTGAGACGATTTGAAAATTTTATTCATCTTTGTTTTTGCAACTAATTTAATATCAGTGGCAATGAATAAAGAGAAGTATATTTTTTCACAGCTCATAGAGTTAGTTTCTTGGACATCCTTTCAAACCATTGTAAAGCGCTATAATGGAGACTATAAGGTAAAGGATTTTTCTTGTTGGAAACAGTTTTTATGCATGGTTTACGGACAACTTACCCATCGTGAAAGTATTTCCGATACATTAATATGCTTAGATGCCAATGCCGATAAGCTTTATCACATGGGTATAGGAAAAATCATCGCAAAAAGTACATTGACAAAAGCTAATGAAAATCGTTCCTATCGCATCTATGAAGACTTGGCAATGTTGCTTATCCAGCAAGCAAAACAGCTATATCAAGGAAGTAGTTTGTTAGACATAAATCTTCAAAATAATGTTTTTGCTATTGATGCTACTACTATTGATTTATGCCTATCATCCTTTTATTGGGCTTCATTCCGTAAAACAAAGGGAGGAATCAAATTGCATACTATGCTTGATTTGAAAACAGCTATCCCTGAATTTATCCTGTTTACAACAGCGGCTGTGCATGAGGTGCAAGCATTGGACCAGATAACTTTTCAAGCCAATAGTTTCTACGTTAAAGAAGAAGGGATAATCTGCGACCAATCCATTGTCTTCAACAACTTTTATCCAGCTAAATTTTATCCTGAAAAAATGCGTAGAATCAAATTTTATGACAAAGAAAAAGGCAATACACTCATCTTTTTAACGAATAATTTCCAGTTCAAAGCTGCCGACATAGCGCTGCTTTACAAGCATAGATGGGATATTGAATGCTTTTTCAAATGGATTAAACAACACTTAAAGATTAAATCCTTCTGGGGACATTCTGAAAACGCCGTCAAAACACAGGTCTGGATCGCAATCTCTGCTTACGTTTTAGTGGCTATTGCAAAGAAAAAATTTAACCTACAACAATCGCTCTACGAAATTCTACAGATTTTAAGTGTGTCCATGTTTGAGAAAAAGCCTATTAATCAACTATTTCAACAAACTCAACTACAATATGGCAAAGAACAAAATTGTAACCAATTGAAAATATTTTAATTATATCGAAACGCTAGTAATATGCAAACAACAATAAGTCAAATAGAATTAAAATTAAAAAAAGCCAGGCGTGGAAAAATACTTTTTCTTGACGATTTTGCCGATTTAGGGACACCCGAAGCCATTAAAAAATCGTTGCAACGATTGACAAATTCGGGTTTACTTGTACGGCTCGCTAACGGTATTTATTGGTATCCAAAGAAAGAAAAAGAGTTGTATGGCGTGAAAATTTTAGGCAAACCAACGCTTGACGAAATCGCCAAATCCATTGCTAAGCGAGACAAGGCTCGTATTGTCCCCACAGGCTTACACGCCCTTAACTTGCTGAATTTATCAACACAAGTTCCTGCAAATGTCATTTATTTAACAGACGGAACAGCGAGGAAAGTACGAATTGGCGAGGGAAAAGGCATTTTATTCAAGCACACTTCCGAAGTGAAGCGATTGGCATATAAATCGGAATACCTAATGCTTATTGTTTCGGCATTACGAGAAATCGGCGAGAATAAT
>JAVBQZ010000039.1:0-6842 GCA_031548505.1 Bdellovibrionota bacterium
AAAAAAACAAAAAGATCTACGCAAAAGCAGAAATGTGATTGCGTTTGTATTCGCCTTAGCATCAATTGCAACAACTAACCTTGTACTTGCTAATGATGAAATATTTACCGGCAATAATGCACGGGAAAAAGTGACGAGTGAAGCGAGTGCCGAAAGTAGCATACTACCGATAGAGCAAGATACAAATGCTGCCGCTACTTCAAGCAAACAATTAATAATTAATAATCCCCCTTCCTCTCCCTCTCCAAAAAGCAGTAACAATCAATCACAATCAGACGAATCAAACAAAAATAGCTACGAAGCTCTTCCTCAATTATTCGTTACAGCAGACAAAACTCCAAATAAGATAAAAGATATTGGACGTTCAATCGCTGTTATTTCACCTCAAGAAATAAAAGAACGCGGCGCAGAAACGGTTTCTGAAGCAATTAAAACAACAACCGGACTTCAAGTTGACGATTTTGGCGGTAAAGGAGCTCCGGGTATAGCTTCAGTTCGTATTCGTGGACTTAGCAGTGGTTACACGAAAACATTATTAGATAGCTTTACTTTGAATGACCCAACTTCGCCACAAGGGCAGTATTTCCCTGGTATGTCTTATTTTAACTTAGCCGCAATTGATCATATTGAAATTCTTAAAGGTTCATCCGGCGTTTTATACGGCTCACAAGCAGCAGGTGGCGTGATAAATATGATAACCAAACGCCCAATAGAGTGTTCTGGCCTTGAAGCAACTTTAAAAGTAGAAGGCGGTACAAATGAGACCTATACCGAATCAGCATATTTGGGTTATGGTGAGAAAAATATTTATGCAAATATTGCAGCAGGACATTATCGAACAGATGGTAATTTAAAAGGTGCTGAATCAAATGGCTCTTCTTTCTTATTCGAACCATATTTTATTTTAGGCGACCATGTTACTTTAAAACCTATTGTATTGTATGAAGAAGGCAAAGTTACTGCGCAAGCAAGCCCTTCATATGCAGGTGGTGGCGAGTGGAAATATCAAGTATATGATGGGAAATATCATGAATTTGATTACTTACTATTAGGTATAGATGCAGGTGTTAAAGCAGGAATTTGGAAAGGAAATTTAATTACCTCCTTTGCTAAATCACATAGAAAACAATATGTTTCCTGGTCTGATAGTTATATTAAGTTCAATGCTGAATCGCTTAATGTTGATTTCAAAAATACCATCGCGATAAACTCTATGAATACCATCTTTATTTTTGGTCCTGAATGGAAATCAGAACAAGCTAAAATTGGCGAAACGAATAAAGTTAAACATGAAAAAAGCGAAGGTGCATTATACGTTCATGCTGATACAACTTTATTTGATGAGGTACTCTCATTTGGTTATGGAGCTCGTGTTTCGAAAGAATATGATATAGATGAAGGCGGGAACGAGTCAGGAACTTTGCCATTGCTTGAAGCATCTACTGCCATTAATATTCCAGAAACACCGGTTAAGCTTCATGCTTCAATAGCACAAGGTTACAGAACGCCTTCATTATACGAAACATATTATGGCGATTTTAACTCTTGGGGAGACGTAACAAATCCTGATTTAAAGGAAGAAAAATTCTTATCTTGGGATACTGGTGTAACACTTTCTTTTTTTGAAGATAAGTTATTATTTGATGTGACTTATTTCAACATTAAAAAAGAAGATGCAATTGCATATTCGTGGCCTACCTATATTAATGACGATGATTATGACTATGATGGTATAGAGTTTAGCGTTGAAGCTAAACCAACACAAAGGCACTTTATTAGGATTGGTTACACTTGGCAGAGAAATGCAGAGACAGAAAATGTTTACGGTAGAGATAGCCAGAATGACAATCGTTTAATTATAACGCCAAAACATTCCGGGTATATCACGTTGGGTGGCTCTTCATTAAACAATAAATTGCATTATTCATTAACTGAAACTTACAGAGGCAGTCAATTTGCAAATCAGACAATTAAAGAAGATGCTGTTTACCTAACCGATGCAAAGATTAGTTATGACGTTGCAAAAAACATAAATCTGTATGTCAAAGCCAATAATATTTTTGATAAAGAATATACTTCGGGCGGCTGGCGCATGGACGGCAGAACTGTTTTTGGCGGATTAGAGGGTAGATTCTAAATTCGGTAGGGGCAATTGAAAGTTGCCCCATTTTATTTGTTATATACTAATGCTCCTTGAGTTTTCTCGATTTTTTTGAACCCTTTTGGAGCATGAGTATGCGGAGC
Organism: Bdellovibrionota bacterium; assembly: GCA_031548505.1. GTDB lineage: Bacteria > Bdellovibrionota_C > UBA2361 > SZUA-149 > JAITKM01 > JAITKM01. Next base: position 2,245 of record JAVBQZ010000039.1, read on the forward strand.
GATAGCGGAGCCATATACAAATATACTCAAACATAAGGATAAAAGTAGTATCGCGAAGCGATACCAAGCAAGAAGAAACATAAAAACTTCAAAACTAATACAGGAAAACTCTAGTTGTTTGAGTATATACTTTTAAATTTTTCAACTAGATCCAATTTTTCCCAACTAAAATGGCCAAAAGTATCTGGTGTGCGTCCAAAATGTCCTAATGTGGCAGTCGCAGAATAAATTGGTTTCAATAAATCAAGTTGTTTAATTATTGCACTCGGCGTAAAACTTATTTCTTGTTTAATTAGTTCTACTATTTTTTGCTCAGCAATTTTAGCGGTCCCAAACGTTTCTAAAAAAATGGAAATCGGCTCTGCTACACCAATAGCGAATGCAACTTGAATTTCACACTTTTCCGCAAGTCCTGCTGCAACAATATTTTTCGCAATATAACGTGTAAAATATGCTGCCGATCTATCAACTTTACTAGGATCTTTCCCAGAGAATGCGCCCCCACCGTGATGACCAACACCGCCATACGTATCTACAATTATTTTACGACCTGTCACACCGGCGTCAGCAAGTGGCCCACCAATAACAAATCTTCCAGTTGGATTAATTAAATATTTGATTTTTTCATGTTTCAAATTATCTGGCACAGTCTTTTCTATAACTTCTTTTTGCACAAAATCTTGCAAAAAAACCTCTGATACATTTTCTCTATGTTGTGTAGAAATAACAACCGTATCAATATATTTTGGTTTGCCATTTTCATAACATAAAGAAACTTGTGATTTTGCATCAGGCAGCAAAAATTCTGCCGCTCCTGAATGACGAAGTTCTGTTAAGCGCGCCATTAATTTATGGCTTAACGAAATTGTTAAAGGCATAAGTTCTTCAGTTTCATTACAGGCATAACCAAACATTAATCCTTGATCACCTGCGCCTTGTTGGTGTTCTTTTTCTTCATCAACCCCAAGTGCAATGTCAGGAGATTGTTGAGAAATATTTACAATAATTTTTACCTTTCGATAATCTGTCCCGCAATCGTCTGAAACATAACCAATTTTTTGCAACACCTCTTGTACGATTTTCTCATAATTTATATTTGCCTTACTTGTAATTTCACCAGCTAAAACAACTAAATTTGATTTGATTAATGTTTCGCAAGCAACACGGCTAAATTTATCCTGAGCAAGACAGGCGTCCAAAATAGCGTCGCTTATTTGATCACAAACCTTATCCGGATGCCCTTCTGATACCGACTCTGATGTAAAAATATGTTTATTCATAGTGTTTTTATAAAATATAGTCTTTCCAAAAATTTAAAAAAGAATTAGTCGCGCAAGCCTTTTGTTATGAAATTCTCCCATTAAAGTTGTATCTGGGTATCAGTTGTAATTTTCAAGACCGTTTAAAAAAAATATTAACGGTCGTTCAATTATTCAATGAAAAATTTTAAAAATAACCACAATGAATACACTGCTAGAAAATACAAGAGAATACACTGCAATAGAAATTAGAGAAATTATGCAACAGGTCTTTCCAACCAGAAAACTTGTCCTTTCACAACTAACATTTTTCGGGCATTTAGGCGCAGTTAAAGCAACCGGCGAATCATTTAAACGTGGTAGAAGATGTTATCACATTGCTGATTTGTTACCATTTGCCTGTATTATTTCATTAAAAGAGCAAGGGATCCCTCTTAAAAATATTAAAGAGTTACCAACGCTATTGCAAAATAATATTACCTCTATCTGTTCAAGAAATTCGGGCTGCAAAGTTAGTGGATATGGCGATACTGTTTCCCTGACAATTGACGGTGAAATGATTGAAAATGCAGCATTAGATGAGTTTCTAGCTTTAGAAAAACAGTCTATTTTCTGGTCTTTTGATTTAAGCACGCTAGTAAATAAGCTAAATCAATTAACATCTACAACTATAAAAGTGGGCGAACAAATCGCCGCTTAGCAAACTGTTTAAAATAAGCAGATAAGTATTTGATGCCGATTACGGCAGATGTTTGTTATTTAGTTACAGTAGGTAATTCGTCAGTTGATTGCGCATCTAGATTATCGTCCCATAAATATTTTTTCGTTTCGCTCACTAATACCCCACTAAGCAACAATAGCGAAACAAGATTAGGGATTGCCATCAAAGCATTAAACATATCAGCTGCTTCCCAAACTACTACTAGTGGAATTACTGCACCTATATAAACTATAAGACAAAATATAATTCTAAATGGCAGAATACATTTCTTGCCAAACAAATATTCCATAGCTCTCTCAGCGTAGTAACACCAGCCTAACACAGTGGTCCATGCAAATAGAAATATACCTATGGTAAGAATTATAGGACCAATTATTGGAATTTGATTATAGGCAAAAGCTACAAATTGTCCTCCTTCAAGACTTTCATATCCAATAGGATTTTTGAGAATAATCGTTACTAACATTACCCCTGTTAAGAAACACACTACAATAGTATCTAAAAAAACCGCCGACATGGAAACTAATGCTTGACGAACTGGATTTCTAGTTATGGCAGCTGCAGCTGCTATGGGAGCAGATCCTAGCCCCGACTCATTTGAAAACAAGCCTCGTGCGACACCATAACGCATTGCCATTAACAATGTAGATGCTACAAATCCGCCGCCTGCTGCCCGTGAAGTAAAAGCACTTTTTACAATAAGTAAAAGGGCTTCCGGGACGTAAGTTATATTCATACAGATTACGAATATAGTCATAAGTACAAAAATTACTGCATAGGTAGGAACAATTTTGGCAGAAACTTTAGCTATGGATTTTATGCCACCAACCACAACCGCAAATGTCATAATAAAAAGTATAATACCTGTTATATGAACATTCACATTGAATTGATTTTTCATCATTAGCGAAATAGCATTCACCTGCACCATATTACCAATACCAAAAGCTGCAAGAATACAGAATATTGCAAACAAAACACCAAGCCATCTCATATTAAGCCCGCGTTCAAGCGCATACATTGGGCCGCCCAGCATAGTGCCATCAGAAGTTTTAACTCTATATTTTACGGCAAGTAATCCTTCAGCATATTTTGTAGCTATAGCAAAAAAACCTACTACCCATAACCAGAATATTGCCCCTGGTCCCCCTAAATATATTGCCATGGCTACACCAACGATATTGCCGGTACCTAAGGTTGCAGCTAAAGCCGTTGAAAGTGCACCAAATTGACTAACATCGCCAGTTGCTCCTTTATCCTTAGTTATAGTTAACTTTAAGGCTTTAAAAATATATTTCTGAATGAATTTTAATTTGAATGTTAGAAAAATATGTGCCCCCACTAACAAAATTAGCATGGGCCAGCCCCATATAATGTCATTTATTGCACTTAACGTTTCGTAAATGGTATCAATCATAAAGAATTATTCTGTTTTTAGTAAATTTAAGAAAAGATTTTAATTAAGAAATCATAGCATTTATAAGATATAACTTTGCTCTTTGTATAATCAGGTTATCTAATATGTATAAACTTTAGCCTGTGCAATGTAATAATTGTACAAGACGTCACGAATGACTTTCTTATCGGCTATTAAGTAATATAAATTAAACTTATTTCATGAGAATTTAGCGTGATTCTACTAGCAAGCCTAATTCATTTAATTTTTGTAGAATTCTATCAGCATCTTTTTCAGCATGGACTTTTTTCATTTCCTCGTCCAAGCGTTCTTTTGAAATATTTTGAAGATATTTATTTTTAACTGCTTCATCAAACAATTTTTGAGTTACTAATCCAAAGTGGAATCCATCAAAACGACTTATATAGCGTATTCCGCGTATCAAACGCGTTGCATCATCAGCAAAACTTTTATCATGCAAAACATTTAATTCTTTATTTTTTAGGTCGTGAACGCCATTACAATAATCTAAAATTTTTATTTCTTTAGTTAAACAAAAATCGTTTAAAGAAAAGCCTAAAGTATTAACCGAAAAATCACGTCGTCTCAAATCATCTTTAAATGATGAAAAAATAACCTTGGGGCGTGCACCTAGAGTCTCATAAATTTCAGTTCTGCAAGTAACAAAATCAATACAAACTAGTTCATTTGCAGCCTCCTCGTAAAACAATCGCGCTGTACCGTAACGTTTAAATTTATCGACTCGCTTAGGAATTACATTTAAACCAGATATATTGGTTAAATTATCAAAAATGAATTCTGCGAATTCAATACCAACTGGTGCTGCGGTATCGTTACTCTCAACTGCAATATCAATATCTTTACTTTCAATCCCAAGCAAAGCATCACGAACTAAACCGCCTACAACAAAGCATTTAAAACCGGCATTCGTTGCCATTTGGCCAAGAGCAAAAAGCAGTTCTTGAATGTGAGGATTTATTTTCATTAGGGGAAATTATGCTGAAAACAAGGATAGAAACCTAGTCCGTCATTCCAACAGAAATGCAGGAATGACGGAAATACAACTGCAATGTAAGGCATTATAGTAAAACTTACCTTCCCTATTACACATGACAGTAAAGGTCATCATTACTTTCTAGCAGTATAACTAGTATGGAACAATTCATGCGCTTTATGTCCATCAATTTCATTCTTATACTGT
>JAVBQZ010000010.1:0-3829 GCA_031548505.1 Bdellovibrionota bacterium
ACTATTCCAATCCAGTTACCCTAACTAAATTAGAAAGGTCAAAAATGTCTGCGATCATAGACTTCTGTTCAGAAGAACCGCCTTGCGATTTTTCTGAAAATCCAGGTAAATATTTGCACTGGATGATTGGACTCAATGTTCAAAAAATGAAGGCAGATATTGCGCGGAAAGATGAGGGGTATCTTTCGGAAGCGTATTGTCGCTGGCTAAACGTTGCCGGTCAAATGGCGGATCTTTCTTTTATGCAGAAGAAAGAGATTGCTAATTTAGTCGGGCATTATTTAGACCGCGTTGCATGCTATGCAAAAGCGTTGAAATACCTTTTGAACGAGCAAGATGATACGCGACACATTGAAAAAAGTATTACAATTGCTGAACATCATTTGAATGCCGTAATTCTAAAATTACAAAGTGTCGTTCAGTATGAATTGGATAGCAATAAAATACTTGCTAGGTTACTAGATGAACTTTTTAAGTCATTTAGTTTTATTGTCACGTACCGGATGTGGGCGCAACACCGACCAGAACTTGCTAAATTGCATGAACGTCTTGTTACGCTTGATGAAAAAATTAGGTGTTACATTGCTACTGCATGTAGAGTGAACGGGATGATTAATGCAGTGACTGTGAGGAAGCAGCGGCTGCGTGAGTTCCGCGGAAAACGTGAATGGAGGCAATATATGCAGCTAATCGAGCAATTTAAGAAAGAAATTGCAAGATTTATGTCGCATGCTGGTGGTTCTTGTTATATTAGTCACGCGGATACTCCGTTCCCGCGTTTCTATAAAGAGCTTCATAGCTTGTATTGGCATTCACTCGTTCCTAAATGTAAGGAAGCATATAAGGAACAAAAGCGCGACGAAAATAAGCAGAAACGCCATGAACGTTACTTGAAAGAGAAACGTAGGAAACAGGAAATCGCTGAATGCGAAGCTGCTGAACGCCAATTTGAAAATGAATGGCGTAGAGAAGTAGAGGAAGCGATGGCATTTTCAGAAGATTTATAAATGCCGTTAAGCGATTACTAGTGGTGTCTAATTTTGATTTGTTAAAATTAGACACCACATTTTTTTAAATTACATTCGTTGGTGAGATTTTCAAGCGCTTCGCTTCCCACGATAGTTTGTATATTTATCCCATCTATCAAGTGCATATCCAACATAATGAAAATTTTGTTTAAGAATACTCTGTAAATCATCAGCGACCTTTAATACATCGGTGTCATAACAATTTTTTTTGTTGGTAAAATTCTGCACGCTATCTAACAAATAATGGTGAGCATCTTGTAATTTGTGAAAAAACATTTCTTGTTTTTTGCATATGTTTAAATACTCAGTGTGAATTATTTGACTAGTAAAAATTCTAATTAATGACTTTGTGTAAGGTATAAGGTTAAAATTGGCTAAATCATCGTCTTCCAAGTTAAAATTATCCATGTCTGTTGTGAGATGGATTCGTAGCGATGTTTTTTGCGGATGAGTTAATGTAGTTTTGGCTGTGTAAAAGTTTTTGCAATTTAAGTCATGAATTATTGCAATTCCCGGTATCTGTTTCAATATTTCAAATATGAAATCCATATTGTCATGATTTTCTATTTGATAAATGAAAAAATCATAAGATGCAGTATGATGGTTTTTCAATGCATCTTGAAAATTTGATATATTAAAATTGTTTATTTGTTTTGCAGTCTTATCATAACAATGAATTTCATTATCCTTTATTAAGGTAGGCAATATTAACTGCGAAAAGACCGCACTTTTGCTGGGAAAATTAGAAGTTGAAAAGTCAGAAAACCAAGCAATTTTCATAAAAATTATGCAATATTGACAATAAGAAGTAGTTAGTGATTAACGATCAATCTCAAGCGCCCTGATATACTCCTGTTAATTGAGTTTCCTAAAAACGTTTGCAGTTTTTACAAACATTTTTTTGTTTGGTCATCGCTTCGCGATGCTGTTGTTATTATAAACAGGAGTATATTTGTATATGGCTCCGCTATCGCTCCGCATACTCATGCTCTAAAAGGAGTACAAGAAAAGTGGAAAACTCATGGAGCATGAGTATAGCCCATTATTTCAGGGGAAACGAGAATGTATTTAGTAGTTAATCAGTTATCATTGCGCAAGTAGAAATATGGAAGAAAAACAATATCGCCCAAATGTTGCTGCAATTATTGTAAATAATAAAAGAGAGATGTTGATTTGTGCGCGTAGTGATATGCCTTATGTTTGGCAAATTCCAGAAGGCGGAATTAATGAAGGCGAAGATCCGAAAACTGCACTTCTTAGAGAACTAAAAGAGGAAATAGGAACCGATGAAGTTGATATAATTGCAAAAATTCCTTTCCCCATAAAATATATGTTTCCTGAAGAATCAATAGGAAAAAAAGGTAGAAATTTTAAAGCGCGATATATTGGGCAAGAACAAAGTTATTTTCTCGTGCATTTGCACGAAGATGCACAAATTGATTTGCGGACTTTTTTCCCGCAGGAATTTGTCAATGTACGTTGGGTAAATGCAAATGAGTTTTTAGAAAAAATAATAGGTTTTAAAAAAGAGGCCTATACGACAGCAGTAAAGTGGTGTTTGGAAAATTATCCCAAATGGCTTGCGTAAAAGTTAAACGATAGATTCACATTATTAATCATTTTAACCGAATAATTATTTTGTTGTCATTTTTTAGATTATTCTTTAAAAGAAAAAGGTTGTCCACCAACGAACTCGGTATTTTAGGTGAAAAAATTGCGCGTAAATTTTTAGAAAAACAAGGTTACAAATTTGTTACAAAAAATTGGCGAGTAAAATCTGGAGAACTAGATTTGATAATGCGCGAAGGTGAATTATTTGTTTTTGTTGAGGTTAAAACACGTTATGAGGTTGAAAATATAGAGGAAATGTTATTTGCAAACATAACTCCTAATAAATTACATAGGTTACAGCAGCTCTCATCACAGTATATGATTCAACATTTTGGCAGGATAAGCACCTACGACTATAGAATCGATGCTGTGGGTGTATCAATAAATCAAGAAAATTTGAAGCCCCAGGTTTTTCATCGTAAATGTTTATAATGTTTTTAGGTGGAAATGCCGACTGTGCCCATAGCTACATTGTAAATAATGTTAGGTGTTCTCATAATTTAAGGTTACCAAAGAGATGAGTAGTTATTACTACACAAATCGTATAGATAATTTCAAAGACAAAAAAACGCAAAATAATTCTGCGTTCGGGCGATTTTTGCAAACTCTTCTTGGTGATAACGCTACCTCTTCACTTATTATTATTCCGCTTAGTATATTTTTCATTACCGGTTTGATTGTTCGGCATTCGCGTGGGATTGAAGAGGCAAATACAAAAACATCACCAGCAGTTGAGATTGCGATTACAAATGCAACTGCACTTTCAACAGAGCAATTAGCAAAAATAGAAAATGTTACTAATGTAGTAGATAGTACAGATGCTCCTCAGATTATTGCAAAAGCTACTATAACAGAAACACAAGTAGCAATCGGAGGAGACGAAGAAGAAAATGAAGAAGAACCATTATTTATAAAACGACAAGTTTCATTATCGCCTGACGTTATGAAACAGCGGAATCAGATTCGTTTAGCACTTATGAATCAACAGGCATTGAACCAAGGTGGAATGCCGGATATTTCAACTCGACAAGAGATAATAAGAAATCAACAAGATCAAATTAGATTTATTTCAGGTATGATTGCGGCCCTAAGGCCAAAACTTGAAAATAGTGGTGAAATTGCAAAATATATAGTTGAGTTATCGCACGAGAAAAAAGCAGATCCTTTATTTGTTGCAGCCGTTATTTCTG
>JAVBQZ010000073.1:0-5230 GCA_031548505.1 Bdellovibrionota bacterium
TCTTCGCTTATATCTTTGAGAAAGGGATACCAAAAATTTGCGCTATTGGAGCGGTTACAACTATTAAATCAATACCCTTTTCTCGTTGAAATTGGACTTATTGTGGGGAATAAAGGCGAAACAAAGGGAAGTTTGAGGGGAATAGTACAGTATGCAAATTATCTCAAAAATATGTTTGGTGATAAACTAATTGTAGTTCAAGGAAACGTTCTAATTCCTATGCCTGGTAGCCAACTTTATTATTCATTAAGTGAACAAATATCAAATTCAACTAGGTATTGTGAAGAATCATATGATAATCTGATGTCTCTGACTATTAAGGAGCGTATTAAATTATGGCTTGAGTTGAACACAAGCATTACATATGAAGACTGTATAGAAACTAATCGATTAATAGAAAACATTTCACCACGAAAACACAGCTACGTGTGTTCATAAATTGTAATTGTCAATTAATTGATTCAAAAGCTTTTTATTTTCCAACACAGAAACCTTTGCAACTGTACACGATATTTCTAATGTTATAAAAAAAGTAAGGATGCAATTCAAAACATTTCTAAGAAAAACAACAACTATATCAAGCAGTGTTATTGCCTTATATTAAATCAACAGATGCAGTCTAAAACCTTAATTGTATCCTTACAGTTAAAAAGAGAAAGTAGTTTTCCTTTACACTAAACTAATTAGCGAGTTACCTTGAAAAAAATCAAGGCAACTCGCCATAGTCTAGTTATACAATAACCTAAAAGCGTCATTCATCTCTTGCAAGATAAGAACTTTTTCACGGTTATTAAATTCCTTATCCTTGAGTACACTGTTTAAGACAGCAAGTGCTCTTGGGGTAGCCAAATCATTTTCCAAAAATCCCCAAAATTCAGCTAATACAGATGTAACTCTATCAGGGTTAATCACATCAGTATCTGTCTGTCCGTTTTTGAATTCTTGGAATTTCTTATTTAACTTATCAACGAAGGATTGCGAAGAATCCAGTGCATCAAAATTAAAATTCATTGGCTTGCGGTACACACTGGTTAGAACCAAATGACGATAGGCTTCAGGTCGGTAACCCTTCTCAAGTAAATCAGGCGAATTCACAGCATTACCCAGCGACTTTCCAAATTTAACATTGTTAAAATTGATAAACTCACCATGTATCCAAAAATTTACCCATTTGTGCCCAAAGTACGCTTCAGACTGCGCAATCTCATTCGTATGATGGACTTGAATGAAGTCTATTCCACCACAATGAATATCTATACGCGCGCCCAAGTACTTAGAAGCCATAACCGAACATTCAATATGCCATCCAGGATAACCAACTCCAAACGGAGAATCCCAAACAAGCAACTGATTTTCGAACTTTGATTTTGTAAACCAAAGCACAAAATCTGTCGCATTACGTTTGAGACTATCCTCTGCGACTCTTGCACCGTGTCTAAGGTTTTCTATATCGAGACGAGCCATCTTCCCATAATCAGGAAATTTTGCCGTATCAAAATAGATGTTGTTGCCTGCTTCATAAGCAAACCCCTTTGCTTTTAGAGTCTGAACAAAATCAATTATCTCAGTGATATGTTCAGATGCTCTCGCAACAATATGAGGTTTAGTTATTCTAAGCAGAGCAGCATGACTAAGAAACGCGTCTTCATAAAACCTAGCAATGTCAAGAACATCTTGCATAGTGCTCACATTACCTGTTACGCGTTTAGCTGCAACCATCATCTTATCTTCGCCTTCGTCTCCATCTGATGTCAGATGGCCAACATCCGTGATATTCATCACGTGAGTAACTTTATATCCAGCATGTTCAAGCGTTTTACGCAGAATATCTTGCCAAATATAAGTGCGAAAATTGCCGATGTGTGCATAGTCATAGACAGTCGGTCCACAGCAATACAGTTTTACTTCCCCTTGCTGTAGTGGAACAAACTCTTCGACTTGACGGGTCAAAGTGTTAAATAGTTTCATGGTATCCTCCTTTTAAGGGTTGGTAAAACTTCTCACATCACAATAATATGAGGGCTCTAGTAATACTAAATTATTTATACAAAAGCAAATCATTACTAAATTATTTAAAAAATTTAAATTTAATTGATTACTATGTTTCTAGGTTTAAAAAAATTGCGGACGTATTACAGACCAGTTTAGGTTGGCAGGTAGAGAATATTAAGACGTTTGAGTAAACTGTGATTAATGAACTAGACATATTTTAGGGCGAGGAGACTATTATTAATTATTATGACTTATCATAATCGCTAACGATGATAATAAAAATAGACACTCCGCTATTATAAATGGGTGAATTAAAATCTAGTTCAGCAGTTTTTAGGTAAATTATGGCAATAAAATTATAATTATCATAAAATGTATATGAAAAAATACCATAAATTACCCTCGAAAGCCGTAATCTTTCAAATTCATCATCCTAAAATTGAGAATTTTATTGCAGACGTAATTGGGCTTAATTTTTGAGTCCGAAATTGGATGAAATGCATCTCTGTTGCCATATAATCTCAGAAAGATTGGTAACGGCAATTATTTTGATTACTTTTAGGATTAGTTATTTTTACCTACTCCATGCAGTGACTCTGCAAAGTAGGGTATTGTATACAACGAGGATAAAAATGAAGGAATTTTAGTTTTTTGCGGTTTACGTAGTCACTATTAAAAAATTATGTTGAGTAACAGGGCGATACTTGGGAATAAAAATACTAATATAAGGCATACCCTGAAAGATACAGCGACTGCCAAAAGACGTGGCGGCACAAGTGAGTTTCGAACTCTGGGAATACCTCTCTCGATACAGCAGATTTTTAATAGTCTTTCAGGTCAGTACCTTTGGCTTTATGAGAGAGTACAATAGCGTACGCAATAGCCAAATTTTAAAGATATTTTCCAGTTAAATACAATTAAATTTAATGTTGATTTAATGTCAATATAATGTTGATATAAAGAACATTTAATGGGGAAGGCTTATATGTTTAATCCAAAATACACACTTACACAAACGATGATTCAAAACTTGGCACGGATTGAAGTTATCAAGCAATCGTTTGAGACAATTAGCATATCACCTAGATTGCTTGCATCCCTTCGTGAAACGGCAAAAGTTTCCTCTGTGCATTATTCCACACGCATTGAAGGCAATCGATTAACCAAAGAAGAGGTTAAAGGGATTTTGCACAATAAACACTTGCCGGCAAAACAGCGTGATGAAAAAGAGGTGAAAGCATACTATGATGCGTTTATGTATGTCGAAAGTGCACTAGTAAATGGAAAAACTCTTTCAGAGTATACAATCTTTAAAATTCACGATCTGGTGGAAGGACAAAAAAAATCTATCCCTTATCGCGATAGCCAAAACGCTATTTATGATAGTGTGACAGGTGCTAAAATATACTTGCCACCTGAGGCAAAGGAAGTTCCGCTTTTGATGAAAGAGCTAATAGAATGGATTGTCGATAATCAATCTCTTTCCATTCCACTTTTAGCAGGAATCATTCATTATCAGTTTGTAACTATCCACCCCTATTATGATGGCAATGGTAGAACAGCCAGACTGTTAACCACCTTCATCATGCGGCAGATGGGTTATGACTTGAAAGGTATTTATTCTTTAGAAGAATATTACGCAAATAATTTGATGGCTTACTATGATGCCTTACAAACCCACCCGCATCATAATTATTATTATGGTCGGGATAAAGCAGATATTACAGGCTGGTTGGAATATTTTATAGGTGGAGTAAAAGAAGCGTTTGAAAATGTCTACAAACAATCAATAAAACTGCCGCATGCCGAAACGAATGTAGATACATCAATGCGGGAGTTGAACATAAAACAGCGACGCACATTAGAGTTATTCGTTCACTTCAAAGAAATCAATAGTACCCAAGTCGCCGAAGCTTTACACATTTCTGCTGGCGCAGCAAGAGCCTTGATGAGAGAATTTATGGCAGTTGATTTCATTATTCCAGCTAACAAGTCCAGAAAAGCACGTACTTACATACTGACAGAAAAATACCAAAAATTACTTCAATAGTTATAAAATTTATTTTTTCAGACCCCAGTGACTTTGCAAATTTGGGTATTGTATAGAGACGTTGCAAAAACGAGGTAATTTTACTTTTCAACAGGCATACATAGTCACTGCTAGAAAATTATAACGCGTAACATAGCGATACTTGGGGATAAAAACACCTGAATAAGGCATGTGTTAGAAAATACTAGGAACGGGGGAAAACGTGGCGGAGAGTCAGGGATTCGAACCCCGGGAGGATTGCTCCTCGCTGGTTTTCAAGACCAGTGCCTTAAACCACTCGGCCAACTCTCCGAAAGAAATCTGTGGATGCCAAAGAAGTGGGGCGCGGGCCCATACATAAATTGAGAAATTTAAACAAGCATTTTAATCTACAGTCATACTCCTTAAGTTTTTCAGTATTTTTAAACTTTTTCTTTGGAACATAAGTACATATGAATTGCCTTAGAGGAAATTTTAACTCTCACATGATTGATAACAACTGACCTGAAGCATACCCATTTACCAATCCCAGCATCAATGTACAAATAAGAAAAACCTAATATCTATTTAAATAACTTGCCCTTTAGAAGATTATACAAATTTAAAATAGTTCTTCTAATCCCAATATTATAACCATTTAAATATATTGATATTCTTTGTAAATGAAGATAACTACTAATCCACACATCTAACTATCATTCACATTTTCATAACTGTATTTTTTTCGTTTAATTATTTACTCTAGATATGTTAGAAGCCTTAGTGTCTTTATCCAAACCAGTATTTCAATAATAAAATTATCTCATATTAAAAATAACAGGAGGCCTTATGCAATTAATTTGGTGGCAATGGATGGTAATCGGCTTAATTGTTTTATCTTTAGAAGTCTTAATACCAGCTGATTTTATATTAATTTTCTTAGGACTTGCTGCTGTTATAACTGGGGGAATCTCAGGACTTGTAACTTTATGTGGCGGAAGCACTTCTAACTCTATGGAATTTTTTATATATGGAACATCCGCTGTTTTACTTTTTGCTTTTGCAAAGAAACCTTTAAAACAGTATTTAATGAGAAATAGAAAAAATATAGGGACAGAATTATTTAATGATTTTGTAATTATCGAAAAAGAAGATATTCAACCAAACGAATTTGGCAGAGGAAGTACTCGTGGAACCGGGTGGAAAATCCGTAACCTAAGCGAGGAAATT
>JAVBQZ010000203.1:0-14905 GCA_031548505.1 Bdellovibrionota bacterium
CAATATTGAAAAGGTCATCTCATCTCTCTTTCGATACCGGGACAAAAAATCTACTTTTCCAGTATCGACTAACTACATTAATTTTACGCATTCGCGTCTTCAATCATCTTTTCCAATATTTTACGTTTCCTTGCCAATGCTTCCGCACCCATTGGCGCGAGTTCAACCGCTCGTTGCAATGTCAAGAAAAAGTCGCCATCATTCTCGTCAAGTAGTGCAGAAAATAATTGGTTATCATCACCATTGTTGGTAGATACCCAATAAAAAGACGGCTCAAGCGGTAAAACTAACGCCGCCTCACCAATATCGGACAACAAAAAGAACTGCGATTCAACACCCTTCACCGTATTCAATGCCATAATCGTATTAGCATGTTGCTGAGTTAAACCAAATGCCTGAGCTGTCAAATGGAAACGGCTTGGATCTTGTTTTAAGAAAATTTTATGTGATGAATTTTGAATAATTGCCTGCCCACCTTCTCCAACATAAAAATCTTCACCACTCTGGGATGCTGCAATTACAATACCTTTTCTTTTTCTATATAAACGGAAAGCCGATTCTACAACACCAGCTGCCGTTTTACCTATTAAATCATGCGCTTCATCAAATACTAAAATTTTTCGTGTATCTAATTCTTCTGATGTATTCATCACTTCGTCTGCCCACAACATCGCTACTTTCAAAAATACACGCTGCAGATCAGGATTTCTACTTAGCCCCTTTAAGTCGAATACAATAAAACGCTCTTTAAGTTTTAATGCACCGGCACGGTCAAAGAAACGTGCATAAGTTCCGTCACCATAATATTCGCGCATCATAATTGCGAGTTGTTGACGCATTCTAAAATTATCTTCCGTCTCACCCGCACGTGGAGGTTCTTTCAAAACCCTCACCACGTCACGCAATAAAAATTCTCTATCCATCACACCATGACGATAGCGATAATGTGCTTCCAACACTGATTCTACAACTTCATTTCTCTCTAAACGTCCGAGTTTTTTATCTTTCTCTGACGCCATATCAACAATAACGTCAACTGCAATATCCAACAAATCCTTAAAATCTTCATTTGTCTTATCTTGATCGAACTCACCAATACGCGCCAAAAAATTCATCGCCGGAGCCTTTGATGGTGTAGCTTGATAAATTTGGCCACCAAATAATTTTGCAATACGTTCAAAACCACACGGCTGGTTCGGCATCCCCTTATCAAAGATAAACGTAATTGGTGGACGCGCAACACGGCTTCCATCTGTCTTCACCGAATAGTGCCCACGATTCATAGTTATCAAAATAAAATTTAACAGATAACTTTTACCTGCACCGGATACTCCGGTAATAACTACGTTCGGCGCGGTGTTTGAATCATATAAATCAAACCCAACCAATTCGCGTCCCCACAAACTTGGTAATATAATTTGGTGATTGCGACTACCTTTCCAATTCCCCCAAAGTGGAAATAAACGAACTGCGCGTGATGATTGAATCATACAAGTCCAACCTGGCCCATCAGTACTCGCATCGTAACAACCCGGAAGCGAATTTACAATAACACCTAAGTCACTAATTAAATGAGAAAGACCACGAGCATCATTCATAGTTGGAAAAACCGCAAGCATTTCAGAATTTGCACGGCGCGCCTCATCAATATTTTGTGTAATTTGAACGTGATGACAACCAACTTTTACGATCTGCGATGATCCAGTATAAAGCTCATCACGTGCGGCACGAATTACAGAAATATCATGATTAACTTCTTGATTTGAACGTCCACGGGGACCACGCGCACGAAGGCCAAGTAAAGTATCGCGAATACTCAAACGATTAAGTTGTTTATCCTTTGGTTCTTTTGAATATGTAACTGTAAAAATTGATTCATAAGGAACATTCTGAATTGGAATAGTCATTAACGGCAGACAACGCTTAGGTGGTTTTACCATACTAATTGCATGATATACTCTACCGTCTTTTACAACATAACCGTCTTCAGGATGATACGCCGGCGTTTCAGAAAGTTGATTTGCCAAAATTTCATCATCATCATATTTTGGAATTGGTACGGCGTTTAACCGTCCCTTTTTAAATTTACCACCTTTTGTTTGTGCGCGATTTAAAAGCGGATATAAAATATTTATTATACCTTGCCCATCAACCATTTGTGGCTGAAAACCCATATCTGCAAGGCGCGCAATTTTACCATCAACTTCACCCTGAAATTCTTGTAGATAAGTTTGGTATTCTTTCATACGCGCATCAAGCGCAATTTCCATCCCTGTATTACCAAGCAAAGTTAAAAATTGACGTTTAATTCTTTCCACTAATTCTTGTCCTTGCCAAGGCGGATCATAACGGAATGCAGCAATCAAACGTAATTTCTTTACGCGTGCACCACTAGAATTTTGCTTTGAAGCATTCTTTATCATTCTCACCCAACGGCGTGCCATCCAGCCAGACGGGCCTTGAAGTGGGTATGATGTAATACAATCATTGAGCAAATCATCGACATCAAAAGTTGTAATCCAACTAAATTGAACTTTTATACGATGATTTAAGGAATCTAAAAATGACTGAATATTCGCACAGGATTGAAAAGCAGTTGCATTTGATGCCGAAGTTAAAAGTAAAGGGCTTAATTCCCAAATAGACCAAAGTGAAGCGTCGGAATGAAGGAATACACGGTTCGGCCCGTCCCATTTCACGAATGGCAATAGTTCATTGAACAATCGCTCATCCTTATAAATCCTCTCTCTTGTCCACCGTGAT
Source organism: Bdellovibrionota bacterium (assembly GCA_031548505.1). Classification (GTDB taxonomy): domain Bacteria; phylum Bdellovibrionota_C; class UBA2361; order SZUA-149; family JAITKM01; genus JAITKM01. The sequence continues at coordinate 2,764 of JAVBQZ010000203.1, forward strand.
AAAGTCATAAAACCAATTTATGGTTTAAGATTTAGATTACCCAACTCCTATTTGCTCGACGTGATTGGACAACCTTAAATCCTAAATTTTTAATAAAACCTTGGGACCGGCACACGATCAAAAACTCGTATCGTCCTACTCTTATCGTCTACTTCCGAACTCACATTTGCTTGACGGCAAATTTCTTCTAAAATCTCTAACGTTGTACCTTCTTTTGAAACAGATACTGAACGGTTTTTAATTTCTTCACCAACTACTGCCTCATAGCCAATGCTTGTAGCCAATATCGTCACACTCTCAAACAGATTTGAGTTTGGCACATCAAACATATAAGCTTTTCTCATATAAGGCCCTTTTGTTTCCGCTGCTGGTACAATAGGCTTAGGTACATTACTCCAAGTAAGACGTGAATATCTTGGTTCACGTGGTAACTGATGCACTGCCGGTTGATATTTCTCAACCTCAATTTCCTTCGTACGAAACGTACATGAAGAATTAAGCAAAATTAAACCGCACAAAAATAACCAATTCTTTTTTAACATAAAAATATTAAAGTAATTTTTAAATTTAAGGTTACTCCAATTACTCAACGTAGTTTAAAGGAGCAATTAATCTTAAATCATAAAACCTAATCTATACTACCTTACTTCTGATTTCCATATACCCACGGGGTTGCCGTTCCATCATTATCCGTACTAAGCTGTTTTTCAATTTCAAATGCATCTTGCACTGCCCAACGATCGTCCAATACTTTTAAATAGAAGTAGTGTGCCGGAACCAAATCACCTGATTTATTTAAATGATCTGGCACCCACATTAAACGAACTTCTGCCGGTTGCATCACCGGATAATATGGTTGCGGATCTTGCGCAGCACGGTATGTACCAATTACCTCAAGTGCATGACGTGCATTTTCAGATTGGCCACTACTTCGCCCGCCACTATTTCCTAAAATAGCACTATTATCACGTTTGCCATAACTCGTATATTCAGTATTATCAGTGCCGTATGGATTTAATACTTCAAGTGAGCTACTCGAACAACTACAAAGTAAACCAACTATCATAAAAGCAAATATTTTTTTCATAATTTTCCCTTTAAATTAATCTAACGAATTATCATATATACTTTCATCTCCCTCACTCATCATTTCAATTTCAGCTGGTTGTGAAAACACTGCTGCAACTTCACGGCCAGATAGAATCTCAACAACCGGAACTAGCTTTTCATATCTATCAATCAAAACTTGACCTAAGCGATTTGAAGCATCAGTAAGCGCAGTTGCCATCGCATAATTTGCATCATTAGATTCAATGACCAAGTTCCCGTCACCATAACTATTTCTCTTTGGTTCAATTGTATGTGATAACAAACCAGTACCTAAAGCTGCAGTTCCGCTAACTCCAGCAGTTGCAATAATCAAACGTCCCAGCTTATCAACTAATTTACCCTGCATACCTCTAATACCATCTTCACCTACAATCCAACCATCTACTTTAACGACTGAACGACGCCCATCATTATGGCGAATTGCTAAATCACTTAAACGGAATAAAACACGCGAATCAGTTTCTGATCCGGTAGCAGAAGCAACTATACGTGCTTCACCAATATCTAGCATAGAACCATCAGGCCCCATAATCTGGCTATTAATTTGTAATAACACTGGATACGGCGTGCCATCTACTGGTGCATTAACACCAGACAAGAGTTTTACAGCCACAGAATCACCAGGTGTAACAACTTTCATTTTCAATGGAGCTGGTGGGACTGGAGGTGGCCCTTGATCATTTGGATCCCATAGAATCGCTTCTAACCCAGCGAGAGTCGAAGTCTGCTCATTATATTGCATTATACCACCGCCAGAACCATTCAAATCCTTAATCTTAGCTTCCAGTGTCTCAAAATTTCTATCAATACCGTCTAAACGATCGGCAACAGTTTCAAAAATATCTTGGAATTGTTTTCTATCAGCGTTGATATCCGTCGACAAGCGATCTACAACCCCACGTTGTTGTTCAGTTGATTTTTTAATTATATCAATTTCATCGCTGTAAGTTGCTAACAAATCTTTATATGCACGACCATCGTCAAATCCTGACGCTTTAACACGATCTGTCTCAGATGTAGGCGTTACTGGCGGTTTAGCTTTTCTAGGACTACCGCCTGAGAAGCTATACATAATGACGACAATACCGATAAAGACAATTAGAAACCAAACCTTTCTATCATTTCGGACAATCGCCTGAATGTTTTTTATCTTTTCATTTAAACCCATAATACTTCATCCCTTAAAAAAAAACCTCTAAGACAATGTAGAATTTATAATGTGCAACTCATTACGCATTCTAAATTGCAAGTCACACATTACTACCTTCAACCACAATTTCAATATCTATTTCTTTTTTAACCTCTATTTTCTCCACAACCTTATTTTTAACTTTTTCCACCTCACCCTTAACCACGTAATGATCCGGATTAAGCGATGAATTATAAAGTATATAACCGACAAAACAACTAAATGTCATTATCACTAGTGTCATTATGATATTTAGACGTAGTTCTTTATTGTCAATCATAACTCAGTTACTAGCTCCTATTTCACTTAACTTTTCATCTAACCGCTTCATGTTTCCATCAATCCTATCTAAACGATCTGTAATACTTTCAAATATCCGCCCCATCTGTTCTCTATCCTCTTTATAATCCTTTGCAAATTTATCTAATACTTGCTGCTGTTCATTCGCATTTTTTCTCATCTCATCAATGTCAGTGTTATATGCCGCAAGTAAATCCTTATATGCCCGCTCCTCATCAAAATTTGTCTGGGCTTCAACCACTGAAACAATTCCAAAACTTAATATAAATACAAGCAGGTAATTCATAATTCCCTAATTTCTCTTGCTTCGAGTAATTATATAAATTTTTCCTTTGTGCGCGCCAGCACGTTCTTGTTCTGCAGTCATTGGGCGTGGTGCAAGCTCCCAACGTTGTGCAGCTACCGCACGCGTTCCGTCTAGGCGAAAAGAAGCTGGATTTATTTTCTGTCCGGTATCAAGCAAATTTTCCACCGAAACGACATAACCATACAAATTTGAACCAATAAACACCTCGTCAACAGTTGCACGTAAAGTGCCATCATACAAAATTGTTTCACCTGAATAATCATTTGATTTCCTATAACCAGAAATTTTTTTACGCTTTCCAAACTCGGCGACTAAAATTAATTCCTTCATCAATGCAGTGATTGCACTCGGTTTTCCTTTGGTAATCTGTTCATCGTCTTCTGGAGTAACTGGCTGTCGCAAATCATTAATAGAAACATTTCCATCTCGTTTGTGCGCATCATCAGCTGGCATCACACGAATTGAATAAGTCCTTTTATCATCAATTTGAATTATTATCGCTTCGCCTTCAAGTGCCAAGCCTGGTTTTCCAAACACGACTAGATAATTGTCCTGTTTTTCAATTGAAACACGCGAATCTTTATTTTTAAAACCACCTTCAACTTTTCCAGGAAAAACCAACTGTGTCGGTTCACCTGGCGTCACATAAATTGATTGTTCTGCTCCGTCATAACGAATTTCTCGCGCTTCGCTATTAATAGCAAAAACAATGTTCAACAAAAATCCAATTCCAAATAAAACAAATATATTTTTCATAATAAAGAAATAATTATCTAAATAATAAATCTCCAAAAATTAATACGAGAAAAACGAATACTTAACCTTACTCCCTTTTCTCTGCGATTTTTGTACCTCCCTATCCTCCATTTTTAATATTTCAATTAAACTCTGCTGTGTATCCCGTTTCGGCTCACGAACCACAAACTTTGTTATTGTAATTCCCTGAGGATTAAATGCATTATTCGGTTGCGTCCTCAGTGTTACAGATAACACCGCTTCTGAATTCAAATACGGATTACTTGAACCACGCAGATACTTAGTATAAATCCCATAAAAACGGACTTCAACTTCATTATCAAGTGGGTTCTCTTTCTCCGTTCGTTTAATTCGCACAAAATATTTATCTACAAAATAAACTTGCGTTCTTTCTAATTTTATCGCCTCGCTCAATTTTGAATTTGGATCTTTCTTATTTAAATATGAATTTCTAAATTCACCATAAATAGGCCCACTCAAATATTCAGCTGCATATTCAAATTGCTTTCCCGCATTATTCGCATTAAAAGTCGAAATCAAGTTCACAAATTGCATAGCGTACATCACAAATTCTTTATCTTGAATTTGGTTAGTTAAATAATATCCCGGCGATGGTTTTGGATCAACATGTACAATTATATCAGAGGTCACATACAAAACAATTGTTGTGATAACCGCAACAAGTGTTGCAGGAAATTGCACAACCGAAAGCATACGCCACAAATACGATTGTTCACGCCAACCAGCAACCTGCTTTTTTAAACTACTTACTTCAGTCTCAAACGCTTCCTTCTCGTTAAACATTACCCCTCCCCTTCCTATTTAGCGATTCATCAAGTTTCCTCAAATCATCAGATGTTTGCTTTTTAATACGTACATCAAAAATAACAATACCGCGCGGATTATAAGGCGATTTTGGAATCGTCGTCATCTTAAAATAATAGGTAATCTCATCATCAAGCGGACGTTTACCAATTAAAATTTGTCTCGTACCTGGCACGCGCACAACAACCATATCTAAATTTGGATAACGTTGAACCTGCATCAAATCGTAATTTATTAAAAACGCTTGTGAACGCTGCGTATCTTTAATAACTTGCAATTGTGATGGCGTGTTATCCGCACTATATCCATACAAATACACCTTCTCAAACTCGCTCAACGCTGGTTCCCATAAAAATAAACGAGTTGTTCTAAATTGTCTTTCAGCATTCGCAGGCTGATAGGTTCCAATTAAATTCACTATATCAATTGCCATTTTCATAAATTCAGAATCAGGCAATTTCTTAATCGAATACATTCCCGGCTGTGGGTACTCCGGCGGCTCAATTACAATAGTTGAATTATAATAAACCATCAAAGCAAAAATTAAGGCTAAAGCAACAGTTGGCATTTGTAAAAGTGCCAAAATACGCCAAAGCAAAGCTTGCTCCCTAAAACCTTCCCAGAGCTTAAAAGTATCCCCACTAGAGCGACCCTCTACTTTTTCTATAGTTGTTATACTATCTAAAAGTTCACCATGCGTTTTAGTGGCAGGTTTGGGATTAATAACTTTTTTGCTCTTATTAGCCATTATGATTCAACCCTTTTATCAGTATCTATATACTGTGAATCATCAGGTTCTTCTAAATACGCCTGATGAATCGGAAAAATTTTATCCAAACCAATGTCTATAAAATCACACTCCTTTTGGTATACTTTACTCCACAGCGGCCGCAATTTTTTTACCGGCGTTGCACTCCAAACCGGCTGTAACTTTGATGGTGTCGGAATGCCAATCGGTGGGACACCAATCAACGTCGAAAAATGATTTCTTAATCCCTTTTCTCCATCTGGAAATAAACGACGCATACTTCCAAGGGTATAAGTTGTGAAAACCCAACCCAACAACATAAATGGTATCATACGCCCAACATGTCCAGATTGTGCAAACACCGAAATTAACACGAATACAGCAAAACCGATAATCCATTCGGTCATAGTTGCCCCTAGGAATGTCCAAGGCTTATCTAAATCAGGTAAAACTTCTCCGTTATCAAACATAATCTAAAACCTTATTGGTCGCCCAATTTTTCATCAATTGCACGTGCAATTTCACGTTCAATATCCTCATTACTCAAGTTTGTATTTTCAAATTTATTAGTTGTATCAGAAATAAATTCCGTAGCGACATTACCAGTACCTACCTTAACCTCTTCTTTTACACCTTCTTTCGTCGCACCAAAATCATCGCTATCATCCAATCGAATATTCGCAATTTCCTTTTCTAATTCCTGCACATTATTTCGAACAGCATCAGTAGTCGTTTCAATTGGTTTTGTAATTTCACTCACTGTTGGCTCAGATGATTTTTCAACAACTTTGTTGTTCTTTTTATTAGTAACTGCCCCTGAGCCCTTTACATTAACTTTTTTCTTAACCGTTGTTTTTTTTGTTTCTTGTGTTTGCGCACCTAAATAATCTTTTTGGGACGGCAAATTCGTTCCAAGTAATTTGCTATTCGCTCCATATTCAACACCACTTCTTGTAATTCGAGGTTTGGGCTCAATAATACGATTTAATTCTTCTGCACGTACAACCAACGAACCACGCCAACGTTCAGAATCAATAATTAGACTTGGATCAGAAACTGTTTTACCAATTTCAAATTCGGCAATCGCCTCAATCAGCAATGCACGTGCGCGCGAATAATGTCCAATCGCGATAGTATCACGTTCTGAGTTGTTGACAATTTTTTCTCTAGCTTGCGCTTCAACAGATATTGGAAGCAAAGAGATAAAAGAAAGAACAGCGGAAGATAAAAATATAAAATAACTTAACCTCTTAATTTGCATAAACAAAAAACCTTAAAAAGATAACATGATACACTATAACCAAAACTAGTAGTGTACAGTTACCAATTAACAAATTTAAAAAAACCTAAGCCCACATAACATAAGACAGTTAAACATTCAAACTTACTACTAAGTTATGCTTAAAAATGTCTGCCCTGTTTCAAATAACAATCAATATAGCAATCCTAAAAGAATATTAACTTCAGGCAATAATCCTAATATTTAGTTTTTAGAATCCACTCCATTCTTTTAGATGCAAAAAGACTTCATAATTTTCAGGCATTACGTCATAATTATCGTAGGAATTGATAAAAAACTTAAAAAGTTAAAAAAATAATAAAATTATATACTTAGTAGATATTGAAAAAGTCATATAACCTCTTTAATATACCGAAATAAAAAATCCAACTTACTTTATTCATTAGATTTTTTATTCCTACATTGCTTATCTTCGCAACATTGCTTATCTTCGCAAAGCAAACTCGCTTTTTCAGTATCAATTACTTATAAATACTTAAGTAATGAAATTTGCACAAACATTACATTTCTGACAGGAGCGCCCTACCCCTGTCAAAAATTAAAACTGCCTCCTCATAAACGGTTTATGAAATTTCTTAAGCTACGCACTAGAAAAAGAATAATGTTTTTTCTTTTTATCGGAACATTTCTCCTACTCATAGGAACAGGGAATTTTTACATAGGTTATACTAAAAGCATTCAACATCAAAATACTTTACAAACACTAGTAACGGAAAACAACCTTCAACTTAAAAATTCAACCATCATAAATGACGAAAGCATTTCTTATGGTACTGAAAATAAAAATTTGATCCGCGAAATAAAAAAAATAAGTAATCGCATGAACTATTATAAAATAGCATCAATTGGTGGAACAATTTTTATTTTAATAGGATTGGCGTTCATTTTTACTGTGCTTTATTTACGGCTTTGAATATATGATAACGGCAATCTGTAATTCAATTGATGAAACGCACAAACTGGCGAAGGAGTTTTTTTCTAAATTGCATGGAGGAGAAATTATTGGCCTCAACGGAGAATTAGGCGCAGGTAAAACAGAATTCGTACGCGGTTTTGCAAAATGCATTAGTGAAGATGATGATGTTTCAAGCCCTTCATTTGTTTTGCAAAATATTTATACTGCTAGTACAACAAATACAGATCAAAATTTAAATTCGAAATCAAATATTACAAAAATTTATCACTGGGATATTTATCGAGCTACAAACGGAATAGAGATAGATGAGCTGGTAGAAGGAAAACGAGAAAAAGATGCAATCACATTGATTGAATGGGCAGAAAAATCAGAAGAACTCCAAAAATTATTAGACTATGAAGTTCAAATTGAATTTTTGGAAATACAAAATGCGACCTTGCCAAATCAAATCAATGATCACCCTCGTAAAATCACAATTGAAAATAATATTTTTCACAAAGACATAATTAAAATCTCAGATAATAAACATATTGTCTTTTTTAATCCGGTAACTCAAATAAATTCGCCAGAAAAAAATCACAATAAACCAACAACAATCATCCAAGAATTACAGAATGAATTGCACTGTTCACCACTTCTTACACGTATTCTTGTTAACCGCGGAGTCACATCTAGTACAGAAGCTAAAAATTTTCTCAATCCAACTTTCCAAGATGCTCTATCAGACCCAAGCATAATTAAAAATATTAATGAACTCGCTGATAAAATTATTGAGTTTACGATAAATAAAACTCAAATGGTTATTTACTGCGACTTTGACGTTGACGGCTTAACTGCTGGCGCGCAACTTTACCTTTATCTTAAAGCGCTTGGCGCAAATATTGGCTATTTCATCCCTAGTAGATTCGAAGATGGCTATGGGCTTTCCTTGAATGCCGTAGAAAGTATCGCGAAATCGTCATCAAAAGTTCTTATCACTGTAGATTGTGGTATTAGCAATGTTCAATCCATTGCACTAGCCAAACAACTCGGCTTAACCGTTTTCGTCGTAGATCATCATATCGTAGTTAATCCCCCAAAAGCAGACATTATCGTAGATCCAGAACAAGATGGATGCCCTTATGGCAAATACAAACTTTGTGCTGCTGGCCTAATCTGGATGATCCTAATCGTTATTCGCAAAAAAACGCGTGAGCTTGAAAAAGCACGAGATAAAAAGATCTTTATACAAATTCCAGACCCAAAAGAATATATCGATTTAGCGGTATTAGGAACAGTTTGCGATATGGTCCCATTACTTGGTCCAAATCGCATAATTGCAAAACGAGGAATCGAAGCATTAAAACAAACAAAACGGCATGGGCTAATTGCATTAATGAATATTCTAAATCTCACTAATAGCCCGCGATTAAATGCCGGCAATATCGGCTTTAGCTTAGGACCACGTATCAATGCAGTAGGGCGCATCGGTCATGCTATAAATGTTTTTGAATTGCTGATCACAGAAAACGAAAATGATGCCAAAACGCTTGCTAAACAAATTGATAACTTCAATGAAGAACGTAAAAATATTGAACGTGATTCAATTCAAATTTGCATGAATTTATTTGAAAAAGAACCAGACCTTTTAACACGTCCTGCTTTTGCGATTTTTAATGAAAAATTTCACCCTGGCGTTATGGGCATAGTGGCACAACGTCTTGTAGAAAAATATCATATTCCAGCAGCTGTGATGACATTAAATAAAATTACCGATACCGATGGTAACATTCACCAAATTGTAAAAGGCTCTGTGCGAGGTGTACCTGGATTTAATGTCGTCAATGCACTAAAAAATATTGCTCATACTTGCATTAATTACGGTGGCCATGTGCAAGCTGGTGGTTTCTCTGTTGAACTTAAAAATATCGAAGCATTTCAAAATGGTTTTATTGAACAAGCCAATAATATGATAGATAAAACAATTCTGCGTCAAAAAGAATATATCTGTGATTGTGAGGTATCGTTAAAAGAACTTGATTTTAACTCTGTTAACGAAATAGCCAAAACAGAGCCTCATGGGATTGGTAACCCTGCTCCACTTTTTCTTACACGCAATGTTCTAATAAAAAATATTTACACGCTAAAAAATGATAGCTTTAAAATCGTCTTTAAAGAAGATAGTGTTTATTTGAATGGTCTTCTTTGGAATGCTGCGGATAAAAAAACACTTTTAACACCTGAAACAAAGGTCAATATTTTGTTTACACCTGAAATTAACAACTACAATGGTAATTCGGCCGTTCAATTAATATTGAAGGAAATTTGGCGGGATTAGAGTCCTGTTTTTTGTTTTTTGAAAAATAAATAACTGTGTTCAGTTCATCCCCCCCCTATCCTCTTACATTACTCTGATACGAAAAATTCGAATAACCGGATTAAATCTAAGCACCTACTGGCAATTTTTACAATTTACCTTCAACAATGCAGAATTGAAATATCTTGGTTTCGGATTGCGGAAAAAGTCATCAACCGACAAGGTATAGTTTTCAACTCCGTATGCCGCAATTTCAGCCGCGCCTTCCAACCGTAATTTTTCGATACGCGAAACTTCCATTTCTATTTTTACATCCTTTGCAACTGTTGGGCTTGTATTACGCGTTGTCCATTGAATGATCACCGCATGATACTTTTTCACCGCATCAAAAATATTTTGTCGTTTTTTAAGTGTGATTATCTCACCAGACTGCAAAACGATACTTGTTTCTACAATTTTTAAAATTACATTTGAACAAGCAATATAAAAAGGAACATCTGCACCTTGCCATCCATCAGAACATTTTGCCATTTCATATTTTGTGGGGCCAGCAGCGCAATCAACACCACCATGATCTTCACAAGTGTTTATTTTTTGGAGTTGAGCAATAGAGAACGAAGGGGTACAAAAATTAATAAATAATGTAACAATAATCAATGTGCATAGGAATTGGCAGTTATATTTCATAAATACCCCAGTGCAGCTTGCACCAAATCCCCACTATTTTTACTTAAATTTTCATTATTTTCCAATACACAACCAACGGCAGAACGTGCTCGTTCAAGTGGAATGCCAAGTTTTTCAAGAGCCAAAATAGCATCGTTCGTAACACCTGGAACTAATATACATGCTGTATTGATATTATTCTTATTAACCTGAGTATCAATTATTGAGGATAATCTTGCACTTACAATCTCTGATTTCGTAGAATTATCACTACTATCATTTATTTCTGCGACAAAAGATAAGACCTGCTCTCGTAACTCGACAATAGTCCTTTCCGCCGTTTTTTTACCAACACCAGTAACTCGCTTTAAAGCATCCATATCACCACGCCCAATTGCTACCAACAATTTCTCTGCACCAAGTGATGACACGATATTCATAGCTAACTTTGAACCGATGCCTTTAACTTTTTTTGTTAATAGAAAAACCTGCCTTTCGAGGACTGACTCAAAACCAAAAAGAGAGATCGCATTTTCTTTAACGTCCGTATAAACTACAAGGGTAATATTATCTCCTAAATTACTGATCTTGCTTAAAGCGGCATTAGACACTTGTAACTGATATCCGACACCGTTAACATCAACAATAATTTCACTTTGATTTATATAATCAACATTACCTTTAATTTGACCAATCATAACGATTATATACTCCTGTTAATAAACTTTGCTGTACTTAGTGCACAATTCACAACCCAGCCCATCAATACGGTAGATTTATATGAATTGCTAATTATTCATTAACAAGGACACATCGCCAACCGTAAATTCAGTTATCTCACCATTTTTATCTTCTAATAACAATTGCCCTGAGTTACTTACACCAACCATCTTACCAAATATCTCCTGTTCATTTACAATAACTTTTACTTCGTAATCTAAACCAAGACAACAATTTAGCCATTCATCTTTTAAAGCGATAAAACCGTTCTGGAAATATATTTCACAAACATTCCAAAATTCATCATTTAATTTCTCTAGTAATTCTTCGGCTGTTATATTTACTCCTAATTCCTCCAATGAAGTGATTTTATACATTGTATTTTCACAATCTATTTTTCGTAGATTGACCCCTATGCCAACGCTCACAAATAACAGACTATCTTCAATATCTAAATCAATCAAAATACCGCCTAACTTACCCATCTCATTGTGGTCATCCAAAACAACAATATCATTAGGCCATTTTAAGTTTACGTTTAACCTAAGTTGCGCGATAGCACGTTTAATAGCAACCCCAGCCGCAAGTGAGAATCCACTTAAATCATTTTGCCCATTTTTTAAGCTAAATAAATAGGTCACGTAAAGTCCGCGCCCACTGTCTGATTCCCATTTGCGCGCTAGACGCCCACGCCCGGATATCTGAGCGTCAGCAAGAATAATTGTTTGGTCTGAAATTATATCAGAAAGAGGAAATTGAACATCTGTGATTTGCGAAATATTACCGGTAATTTCTTGACCAGTAATAATTGATTTTGCAACATTCATTGTTGAATCTGTAATAGCAAAATGGATTTTCTTTCCAACAAAATTATTCAACATAATTCAAGGTATCGCATTATATTATTTTGTATTGGGCACTACTGTTCGACCTCACTTTCAGGTACATTCCCCTCAGCCGTGCTTGTATTCGTTGCTGTTGTCGGTTTCTTTGGGTAACGGCGAACAAT
>JAVBQZ010000113.1:0-2709 GCA_031548505.1 Bdellovibrionota bacterium
ACACCTGTGATGACCCAATTTGTTATGCACAAATTGACCCGGAAGTAGTTGCTCGTCTCTGTAAAATCAGAATCGAAAACAAAAATCCACAAGAATTATTAAATGCAAGACTCAGCGATAATATTATTGATTCAACAAAGATGACCGCAAAAGTTTCATATTTTGATGAAGACGGATTTTTAGATTTTAAAATCATTAGTAATAAAAATGATAAAAATGAACTAGAATGCGAAGCTGTCAAAGCAGCGTATAAAAAACTTTGGAAAGAAGAGTTTTTAAAGAAACAACAAAGTAATCGGGAAAACAACAGCAAAAAACAAAGCGGGATAGAAACTAACGCTGGCGAGAAAAATAATTTGGATATTAAAACTTCTTTACCATTACTTGATTCCGCAATTGGAATATTAAATCGATGTACGGAAAAAACAAAAGAACTATCACAATTATTATATTCTAATTCACAAGATTTTAAACAATTAAAAACGTTAGTCAATCAGATTGAAGAATTTGATAATAAAATAATCAACCTTAGCGATGAAAATCCAATTTTTGGTTTTATGAGCTTCATGTACAAGTATGAAAAGGATAATATCACTACGATGGACGCCAAAACCGCGCTTAACCAAACCAAACATAACCACTCTGTTCTTCACCAACGACTAAGTAAATTTGCCTCACTGTATAGTGAAGAAATTAAGGAAATGCTGGACAGCGTAAGATAATATAGCGACCAGCAAATATTTTATTATAATCTAAAAAACCATTTCATAATCTTTATATATACAGAACTATCAACCCGATCATACAACCAATAACGCATAATGTTTTTTGAATCATTGTTTTCCTAGTAATATCTTCTTTTATTATTCTTGGCATAGTTAAAGTTAGAACTACTCCTACAAAAAATACAAATAAAGGTTGCAATCCATTAAACGTCAAAACTATTGCTAACGGAGCAAGAGTAATAGCAAAATTTGTTAAAAAAGTTGCTACTAAACCCAATGTTTCATTCAAGACATTAAGTCCAAACGTTTTTCTACCGTTGGATTCTATAAGAGAAACAAATGACTCCCTATATTTCTTTAATAATAAAAATATTATTAATCCATTTAGAGACAGGCATACCTGATACCAAAATGTAACTTTATCAAAAGAATTATTTAAAGTGGCAAATCTGATAAATAGATAATAAATCGCATACAAAAGAGAAGATAATATCATCATAAATACAGTAATTACCTTGCTTTTACAAAAACGCATTTTTGTAAATTCAAAAGCTGTAAAAACTGCTGAAAGAAGAACTACCAACCCACCTACTATTTGCCTAACAGTTAATATTTCATCTAAGAATATTATTCCCAAAAAATAACCAAACACCGGTATTAGTTGAAACATTATAACGATTAATGAGGTATCATCACGATTTAATGCTTTGAAATACAATATAAGTGCTACTATAGATATCGATGTACTAAAAAATATATAAGTAAATGAAACTAAATCAATATTTATATTAAATTTTGTTATTAATGCCGATACTGGTAAAAGAATAGAACCGGCAATTAATGACGAAACTAATACCAACCCTCTATAATCACCACCATTGGTAACTTTAGATATTAAATATTTATCAATATAATTGGTAATAGCAAAAAGAAGAGAAGCGAAAGAAACTAAAATTAAAGCGAATAACATATAAATATTTTTTTATATCGGATAACTACACTCATAGAGTAGGAGTATATATCATATCTTTTTTATGTTCTAATTTAAATTTACTTAATATAAACAATAACTCTTTGTAAAACAAAAAAACTTCATTGATTCGCGAACATATTTATTTCATTAGCCTGACCGCAATATAAATAACTTTAATGATAGAACACATGAAAATCGGATTTGATAACGAACTATATATTAAAAAACAAACTGAAAATATTTTAAAGCGCATTAACTCTTCCGGCGGTAAATTATATTTAGAATTTGGCGGTAAATTGTTTGATGATCATAATGCAGCTCGCGTACTTCCCGGCTTTGATACTAACTGTCAGGCTAAATTACTTGAACAACTTAAAGAGAAGGTTGAAGTCATTTTTTGTATAAAAGCGGGAGATATAGAAAAAAGTAAAGTACGTGCGGATATTGGTATTACATACGATTTAGAAGTTATGCGGCTTATAGATAATCTGCGTGCAATGGACCTTTATGTTGGAAGTGTCGTCATTACACAATATACCGATCAGCTCAGCGCAAACGTATTTCAACAAATATTAGAGCAACGCGGAATTAAAACATATATTCACAGGCCTACCAAGGGCTACCCGTCTGAAATAAACCTAATTGTAAGTGACGAAGGCTATGGCAAAAATCCATTCATAGAAACTACCAAACCATTAGTTGTAGTAACTGCTCCTGGACCGAGTAGCGGTAAATTATCTACTTGTTTATCACAACTTTATCACGAGTACAAACGTGGCAATAAAGCAGGATATGCTAAATTTGAAAAATTTCCAATCTGGAACCTCCCGCTAAAGCATCCTATCAACATAGCATACGAAGCTGCAACATCAGACTTAGATGATACAAACATGATAGATCCGTTTCACCTTGAAGCATACGGCGAAACTACTGTTAGTTATAATAGAGATGTTGAACAGTTCCCTATTCTGAAAGCTATATTAACAAAAATCACAGATCATAAAGATTGTT
>JAVBQZ010000029.1:0-4426 GCA_031548505.1 Bdellovibrionota bacterium
ACGAAAGCCATGTTACACTACCGCAACTTCGTGCTATGTATCACGGCGATTTTTCGCGCAAAACAACTTTGGTTGAACACGGATTCCGCTTGCCGTCTGCGCTAGATAATCGTCCATTGAAATACGAAGAATTCCAGAAAAAAGTTAAACAGGTGGTTTATATTTCGGCGACGCCGGGCGAGGAGGAATATCGCGAATGTGGCCCGCAAAATTTTGCGGAAATGATAAATCGTCCGACAGGTCTGCTTGATCCGGAATTAGAAGTGCGTCCGGCAGAAACGCAAGTGGATGATTTTCTAGCGGAAGTGCGTTTGCGTGCTGAGCGTGGTGAACGTGTTTTGATTACGACATTAACTAAAAAACTAGCTGAGAAATTGAGTGATTATTATCGCGAACTTGGTGTGCGTATAAAATATCTGCATTCGGATGTGCATACTCTTGATAGGGTAGATATCATTCGTGGTTTGCGACAAGGGGAATTTGATGTCTTAGTTGGTATAAATTTATTGCGCGAAGGTTTAGACCTGCCGGAAGTTTCCTTGATTGGAATTATGGATGCCGACAAGGAAGGCTTTTTGCGTTCAAAAACTAGCTTAATTCAGACGATTGGTCGTGCAGCACGTAATCTAAATGGCAAGGTAATTTTATACGGCGATAAAATTACAGAATCAATGCAGTTTGCGATTGATGAAACAAATCGTAGGCGGAAAATACAAGAAGAATTTAATAAAGCCAACGGAATTATTCCAAGCCCGGTGAAACGTGCAGTTGAGCGGGTTATGGTAGATGAAATTTTAGAAAATGAGGTAGTAGATGAATTATTAGAGTTGCGAAAAAAATACGGCGAAAAGTTAGAAGATGTAAAATTTGTTACTAATTTAATAGAACAGTTACAAACTGAAATGTTTGCTTCTGCAAAAAAATTAGAATTTGAACATGCTGCTGAATTGCGCGACAAAATTTCATTATTAAATAAAAAGGTATTATTTTTGTGATTGGTGGCGGAAACGTAAATATACTCATGCTCCATGAGTTTCCCCCTTTTTTTAGAGTCCTTTAGGAGCATGAGTATGCGTAGCGCTAGCGGAGCCATATACAAATATACTCCTGTTTATAATGAAAATAGCATCGCGAAGCGATGACAAAACAAGAAAATATTTGTAAAACTTACAAGGCTTAATACAGGAAAACTCAAGTAACAGGAGTATAATTAATCAAAATGGATAAAAAAGGTTTTTTAAAAAGAATGCTAGAGATTAATTGGCTTTTGGTTTTGTTCATATTTTATGTATTAATTGCCAGTGGAGTAATGGTAATATTTGATATAATAGCCTTATTTATTTTACCCATCTTCTTTGCTCTTTTCTTAAAATTTATAGGGCGGAAAAATAGACGCAAAGTTTTCTTAACTTCAATTTTTGGTGTTTTTGCGAAATTGATTATAGCCGACGGTAAATATACCCAGAGTGAAAATAAAGCTTTAGAAGAATTGGCGCGTAAAGAGTTGGGAATCACAGATGACGATGAATATAATGAAGTCGTTAATATTTTTGAAGCCGCACTTAAAGATAGAAAAAAAACAGTAGCTGATTATTTGCGTAATTTTATAGCTGTATTTGCTGATGATCCGGCTTCACGTACTTTGTTTTTGCGCCTTTTATTCGTACTTTCCGCAGCTGACGGGACATTACACGAGCGCGAAAAGTTCATCTTAAAAGACATCGCAGTGCGTTTACGGATTGGCGTATCTGAATATAATGCATTACTTTCTAAATATTTTCCAAGTGAGAGGAAAGGGAACGGCTGGCAGCAACATTGGAGCGATGACAATTATCATGATAATAGTAAACGGCGTGACGATAAAAATAAATTTAATAATGGTTCGCGTGCCGGTTATGAATATTGGTATAAAAATAGTGATTGGGCTGGCTCGGACTGGTTTAAAAATGATAGACAGCAGCAGGAACGATCGCGTTGGTATAATGAACAACAGGATCAATATTCGACTTTTTCACGTCAACCTACCGCAAAATATTACGCTGTTTTGGGTCTTTCGCCATCCTGTACTGATGCGGAATTAAAGAAAGCTCATCGCAAGTTAGTTATGCAAAATCATCCGGATAAATTAATGAGCAAAGGTTTACCACATCAAGCAATGAAAACTGCGAATGAGCGATTCGTGCAGATTCAAAATGCTTATGAAGAGATTTGTAAAATACGTAAGATCTAGTTGGTAGTTATTTCATACTTTGTTCATATTATTGCTCTTTGTATTAAGTGTGGGGATGTGGTTGTGAATTGCGCACTGTGCATTGTAATCGTGCATTATAAGAGTTATCACCCCAAAAAAAGTTTAAAAATACGTAAAAACTCAAGCAACAGGAGTATATAAGTTCTTTGTCACATTGACTTTGTTGTCTATATATAATAGGAGCCTGCGCCTTAAACTGTCCTGCCAATTAGTGGTTTACACTGTTTAGCAGGGCAGTTTGTAAAAGGTTTTTTAAAATATCTTTTCAATACTTGCCTTGAAGTTTTTGTTTCCGAAACATAAACGTTTAACAAAAGGAGTTTGGAAAATGTTAGTTCTTTCTAGAAAGAAGAACGAATCGGTAGTTGTTAATGACGATATCGTCATTATGATTGTCGAAGTTCGTGGAGACAAAGTTCGTCTTGGGATCCAAGCTCCCAGAGATGTCTCTGTCCATCGTAAAGAGATTTACGATGCTATTAATGGAGTGCCGCACAAAGAGCCGGAGAAGATGTTTTATGACGGGTGATTGTTATACCTGTCTGGTTTGGGAGAAAAAGTCGTTGTATTTTTATACTCCCCTTTTCATATTTCCTGCGGATTCCGCGGTTGTTTTACCTAACCAAATACACTTCGGTCGTATTTGGTTAGGCATTTGTTTTTTTACAAACTGCTTTCTTTAAAAAGATGGTTTTTACGTAAAAACCATCAAAACGTGAAAACCTTAAATTAGTAGGCGTTGTGTCAGCCAAATAACTCCCCAAAACTAATTCCATTTCCGAAATAAGTTCCAGACCGTTAAATAATTTAATTTTACGACACTCTCGCTCGGCATCAACTATTTACAAACAGCTGATTTTATGTTGGCGAGTTTACTGACCTCTTAAGTGCTCTAGTCATAGCTGAAGTACAATGTGCCCCCATAGCATCAATGAAAGCCAGCGGATGATCCTGAACTTCAACATCTTTAAGAAGTATTGGGATTTCAGTGCAACCCAAAACAACTGTATTTGCACCACGTTGTTTTAGGTTAGAAATTATCTCCAAGAAACGCTTTCGAGTTTCCGGAAAAAAATTACCTTTGCACATTTCATTGAAAATCGCATTATCAATGAAATCCATTTCATTTCCGGTCGGAACAATGACTTCTTTCTGAGAAAATTTTTGAATTTCATTCTTCAAAAAATTTTCTCGCATTGTTATTCCCGTTCCGAGCAATGCAATTTTCCCCCAAACTTCTTTCTCGGTTTCAAGTTCAATTAATTTAATTCGTTCACTAACCGCTTTACCAATGCTAAGAATAGACGGAATGTCCACGAACTCTAAACATCTGTGAAGAGTACAAGAGCAAATGAGAACAATTTCCGCTCCGTTTTCCCGTAGCATCTCTGCATTAGCCTTGATGCGATGGGCAAGCAATTTCCAGCCACCGAGAGCATCCCCAAAATAATCAGCGCGAGTTTTGCATAATGTTTTATGCTTAGGAAAATATACATTTTTCCACTTCGGGTTAATGGCATTGCAAACTTCATTTTGAAAATCTACGCTGACCATCAAAATTTCGGCCGAATGCACACCGCCAAGTGTTGATCGCGCTATCTCGTTAATCAAACGATAATATTCCACCGTCGATTCAAACGAACTCCCACCAATTAAACCTACAGTCTTCATTATTATGCTCCTAATAATTAAAGAAATGGAAATTCATGCAAGACGATCTTGCAAAACCTTGCATTCTAAATAAAGAAACGATACAATCTTTACAAATGTTATATTATTACTAGAACAATTTTGAAATTGTATGACAAACAATCCTTACAACTTAAACTGGATTCCCGAATTAAAAAAACAAGAACAAGGCACTATTCCACAGAAAATATTGAATGTTCTAAAAAATGATATTTTACAGGGGAGGCTAAAAGCAGGAATGCAGCTTCCGCCACAACGTTTGCTAGCTTGGACGCTTGGTTTAAATCTAGGTACAGTAAATAAAGCCTATAGTATGGCGAAAAAACAAGGTCTTGTTATTGGAGAAATAGGACGTGGAAGTTATGTGGCCAGCACAGAGCATCAAGAAATTAATTGGCCTAATGAAGATCCTTATAGTCGCATAATTGATTTTTCAGACAATTATCCTTGTCTTATAAAAGATGAAAAAATTTTAAAAGCAGGGCT
>JAVBQZ010000185.1:0-23485 GCA_031548505.1 Bdellovibrionota bacterium
ACAGGGTACAAGTAGAACCTGCAAGACAAGTACAAACAATGGTGGAGAGACTTCGTAGCAAGGGAGCTAATAGACGAATAATAATAGAGAATGGACCTAAAACAGAAGTAGCCGTAAAACAAACTGTAAATACTCCTACGCCTCAAAGGCCCGGAGGAGCTGGACATACTCCTACTAAACCTCAAAGACTTGAGGGATCTGGTCGCGGCGGAAAAGTAGTCAGAGGAGCTGGTGCTCTTGTTGCTGCTGCTCCCCTTATTGAGTTATTTAATCAGAGAGTGGAAGCAAGTGAAGTTGGTGGAATGACGAGTATTAAACAAGATAAACAGGCTGCTGAACGAGCAAAAGCAACTGCACCAATGGTAGAAAGCAATGCTGTAAATCAAACAAGAAATAACAGCGTTCAAGCAAAAAAAGATGTTCCTTTAACTTGGGATAAAAATCATTCTTGGCACTGGATAAATAACGGCACATCATCTTCATACTCTGTACTAAGATCGCCTGATAATAATATCTTTGTAGCAATAGGTAGCGATGGCAAATCTTATGCTATCGAAGAAAATGTTAATTATAATGGTTCAGAATGCCGATATGTTTATCATGAAGTTAAAATTAGGCTCGGGGAAACAGTCAGTGGCAATGTTAATAATAGTGAGATATTTGTAGAAAAAATAGATAGTGCAGGAATTCAAAAACACGTGCCAGGGCAACAATTAAGGTTTGAGAAAAAAGCTGTTGAAGGCGTTATAAAAGGTATGCAGCTGAGAGAAATTATGGACGGATTAAATCAGTTTGAAAACGTGAAGTTGCCAAGTGCTGATGGAAAATAATTAGAGAAGAAGGGAGGGCTTTTTTTTTCGGAATATGATATTTGTAGATTACGATGTGGAACCACTTCCCTATCATTTCGCTAATACAAATGATTCCAGCCTCTGTTTTTTATTATAGGTTTATTAAAGGTTAATTTATTTAGGTTTTTATAATGGCAGAAGTCGAGATAAAAAATAGTGGCACAGTAACACAAAGGCATAATGAAACAGCAACACAACAACCTGCGTTACACTCATCACTAGCTACAGCAGAATTACCTAATCTGACTGCTAAATCACCTTCAAAGAAAAATTCATTTTTACAAGAATCGGATATATCGGAAATTAAAAAACAAACTGCTGATGTTTACAGAAGATTGGAGCGACTTATCGAAAATTCAAATAATGCATCACAATCAATGCAAAATGAATTAGAACGCGTGACCCCTTCGAGCTATAATTATAATCCATTCAGTAGCACATTTTGGACACCCAAAACGACTATTAATGCCATAAAAGCTTCAATAACTACGGAAGACAAACGTGTAGAATTAATTCAAGATACTTTGAATAAAATAGATAAACTACTTATCTCAATAAGTAAGGCAGAAGAAATGTTGGTTATAATGCCCGCTTCCAGAGAAAGAGTAGAGCTTCAGGAAAGGCTTGATATAGCATATAGAAAATTACCGGTAAAATTTGATGCGACCAATAGCCAAATTGACTTAATTGGTAGTGATGGCGGCATTTTATCTAGTAAAAATGAGGAAATTTTGCGTTTACAAGCATTGGCAAATAGCAATTTCGATAAAGGCGATGCTCAACTTGGAACAACAATTACTGTGATGGAAGGAGCAGAGAAAGCTGGTATGGTCGCTTCATTATTAACTCCTGCTGGTGCTGGAAAAACTGTAGTTGTACAAGGCAGTAAAACATTTTTTAAAACAGCGGCGAAGCAAGGATTAAAAGCAGGGTTTAAGGAAAGAAATGCAATTATTGCAACAGGCTTAAAAAATACAGCAACGGAACATGCTAAGAAGAGTTTGGGTAGAAGAATGTTGGGTGAGTCGGCTACAGTTTTAAGAAATGGCGTGGCGTACTCAACAACTGTTGCTACTGGCAAAGCGGTAGAAGATGCCATTGTTTATAATAATAAGAGTGCTGGGAAGGCTATATCTGATGCTGGAGCAGAAATAAGAGAAGGCGCGATTCATAGCCTTGGATGGGCTGCATTCCCTGTAGCAAATGGTTTATTAGGTGGAGGCGGCAAATTAGCAAGTAACTTGTTAAGCGAAGGTTGGAAAAAGGCACTCGGATCTTTTTTTGAAGGAAATACATTAGGCAAAATAATCAGTGGAGGAACAAAACTTTTTGTTGATTTAGAAGTTGGTATTCGCGGTGCGGTAGCAACAGAATCTATAGCAGATAAAATTTTGCCATCTGGGCAGACTGACCCCCTTGTGGAGCAAGCGAAGGAAGATGCAAAATTTAAAGTAGATAAAGACGGTTATTTCGAATTGGATGATAATGGAGATAGAATCGAAAAAAGTGGATTTGAAAAATTCAATGAGAAGTATGGTGCAATAAGTTATACAACGCAAATAGGAAACGACCTTTTTTATAGACCAATATTAAATTCTGTTAAAGAAGTGTTGCCTGCGGTAACAGGAACAATCCAAGTTAATAAACTTAGAGCGATTGAATTTAGCGATGGAAAAGAAGTTGGAGTGAATAGAAACAGTGAAAATGTTATAGTATTTAAAGATAGCAATGAATTTGAGGCTATGATTGCGGTGGAGAATGTTTATAAAGCATCTGATGGTAGCTTGTTAGTTGTTGGGCGGAGCTTTGATGATGGAGGAAAACAAGAGGAGTATTTAATAAAAATAGATAGTAATAGAAAAGATTTTAAAATAACTAAAGGGACAGCGGATAAGGCGGAATTAGGCAAAGAAATTGATAAAACAAAATTGCTTTGTATAAAACTAGCTAATGGTGAAAGTCAATTTGTATTAAATAATGAATAAAAGATTATACGATATTAACTGAGTACCTTCCCTGTGAGAACAATAAAGCCTCGTGACTTTCTGATGAGACCAAACATCTCTGTGATATTTTCCTTGTTTCATAGCTATATTTAAAAATCCCACTCCCACCATAAAAAACATAATATATTGATAATACCAGGAGAATATTGGACTATTGCACCATAGGCTCTAATCCCCCCCGGCAATGTAAACTCCTATAACTTTACAAGCCAATAAAGAAGGTAAAGGATAATTTAATATTCTTTATAAGTATTAGAAAAATAGATATTATATAATAAATAAGGTATTTTACAACAAAATCACTGATAGTATTTAAAAAAAACATGAAATCATATATGCGCTGGCACTTTTTTTGTAATTAGCCTTGATAAGTGTTTCTTTTATAAAGACACATAGTATTACCCCACATTTTAGCAGTTACGGATGAAAAATAAGAAAGTAGTACCTTTTATTGTTACATCACAACTAGGCCAAAGCGCACTTTATATTTTGGGACTTCTCCCAATCCTCATCGCCATTACTATTACTTGTCTTGATGTTTCCGAATGGAATTCTCTACGCGACGCCTGCACAGACCAAGCAACTACAATTGCAAAATCTGCTGCACTTGAACTTCCAAACCTAGACAACGCAGTCATCAAAATTGAAGAGAGTGCAAATCATTTCAAGGCAGAATTTCCAAAGTTAAAAAATATTGCCATCAGACCTATCATTTCTGAAAATGACTCATCTACAATCGGTGTGAATATTCAAGCCGATTTTAATTCAAATCTTGCTCGTATCACCTCGATATTTGTACCAAATGCACCAATTACAATGCACATTAACCGCTCATCTGCCGTGCAATATATACCGGGTGATTATGCAATAATATTAGCTAATTCTAATACACTACGTCTGACTGATATCACTAATAAGTTTGGCTATAGTGAGGCAGCAACAATTTTTAAATGCCCAAAACCAAGTAATGCCAACTCATTTATTTGGAGTAAGAATTGGTCTGATAATCACGATGAAACGATTCTTTGGACGCAAGCTTGCTATAACGAACCATTCTCAACCTTGAAGCAAGCAACAATTACATTACTAGATGCCATCACAGAAATTAAAAATAATAAAGTAACCGTTATCTTAACGCCTGGTAATTACGATTCTCGTACTCCAAATAAAACAACCACTCTCAATACGCTCGATGCAGATTTCTTTTCTGACGTTGCTGATGAAGCGACATTTAACGCGACATACACAGACGAATTTCAACTTAATAATTTTAACTGCTTACTTTTCTCACAAAAATACGATGACGAAAATTATTTTGCTGTTCCGCAAACATTTCAACAAAATACAGTTTTCAATGCAAAACTAGATTGTCCAAGCAAACTTAATTTAAGCCCGGAATACATAAAAGAAAAATTCCTAAAAACGCCAATAAAGCTGCGCGATGCTGTTCATTGGCAAATCGCACAAGCGCAAAATAATGTCGCGATTGACGAAGCAGTAGGAAAGGCAATGCAAGAGTTGTTGGTCAAATCAGAAGCAACACAAAATTTAGAAATTGAAAAACGTGGTAATCTGGCGACGCGTCCGTTACGTAGAATTATTATCCTTACTGATAATTTGAACGGTTATACTTTCACACCGGAACTTTTAGAAAATTTAAAAACATACTCAATTAAATTAGTTATAATCGTCTATAAACATTCGTACTTAAATGCGTCTATCGCAAATCAAATCGACGATCAATTTGCTACGCTCGTTGAGCAAATAAATAATACTGAAATTGAAGATTTTAAGAAAAGAAATGTAGTACTATTCAAAACACAAATGGCAGATGATATTTCTAATTTTATTAATGAGCAGGTATTACCGGACTTAAATAAGACTGTGATTAAGCATTATGACAATATTTAGGATAAGAAATTACATCCGGCAACGTGGAAACAGCATTTTGGAAATGATTTTATTCCTTCCAATTGCTGGCCTGTTCGCGATAATAGCTTTCGATATCATAATGTCAATGAACGACAAGGCGACACTTACTGACGCCCTCCGTTCCGGACTTGGTGACTACAAAGCATTTCCTGAAGATATTTTCATTAGCAATAGTTTTAATGAAAATTTTCTAAACTGGTCTGCAGAAAAAATTTTCAGTAACATTCAAAACAGCAAACAAAGATTAGTTTTAGACAATGCTATTCAATTAAATATCTACGCATTAAATGTTGAAATTGATAAAGAATCAGGAAAGCAAGGTAATGCAGAAATAATTACAAGTCGAGAATTTGGAGCATTGCAGACTACTGCACTCGACGCATCAACAAAAATTAATTCATTTAAGGCAAATAGCATCTCGCCTTTTGCCGAAAAGAATAAAGCAAGCGGAAAATATAAAGAAAATTCTACAGTTATATTCGCTGAATTGACAATGGCTTCCAACAGCGTTAGCGCACAACTTCGTGTTCTCCTAACCCAAGAAAGGCCTATTCAAAAATACGAACACTTTATTATGCTGTAACAATTATGGAAGTTAAAAATTTTTTTGTTAAAATAAAAAATACTTTTGTTAACCTTCTAACGTTTCCATTTCGTCTAACTCGGAATATCTTTTATTTTTTTATTGGAAAAACTAAGCGCCTTTACCATTCTTATAACTGCTTTAGAGAGGATATTATTATGGCAACAAAAAATTATTTTTTAGATTTGCGTTCAACATTCACCAAAAGAAAAAATAGCAAGAAGAAAAACACAAACGCACACTATCCACTGATTCATCCGGTATTGGTTGATTCGTTCACTAAATTAGCAAAATCAGCAATCGCATTAAATTCTTACAAGATTGAAATAGGCCATCCTTTTGAAGATGAATATTATTTCTCAAACGAAAATAAAGAGTTTTTTAGCGGCCAATTAAATAAAAAATTAATTGATTTAATAAAACTAACTTTTCGCGAGAGAACGGAACTGTTTTTTCTATTGCAAAGTAAGGAAATTTACGCCTTAAATATTATTCGCAAATATCAATACCTTTGCTACCCTATCATTTTGGAAATTATCCCGGCACTTGACGCACAGGATACTTTAATTTCAAATTTCATTACTAACACTGAAAGACAACTTGCCGACGAAATTACAATTGAAAAAGTTAATACTAATAAGGCAAAAATAAAAGAATTGAATGGCGATATTCTCTTAATTGACGATGATGAAAATTATTCAAGACAACTTTTTTGTTACCTACTCAATAAAGGATATAAGGTTACAGCAGTCGGTGATTTAAAACACGCGGTTGAAGAACTACGCAATAGTGAATCAAATTATGATTTAATTATTTCTAATTTCAGTTTTTCAGAAGGAGAAAATTCACGATTTATTAAAACATTAAGAAATGAGGCGTTTGCCACACCAATTATTGCCTTAACCCCGAGCACGGATATTGAGGATGAAGTTAAAATAAAAAAACTTGGCGCACAAATAGTACTTGGCAAATATGAAGATCCTGAATTAATTATGGCCTGGTCAAACAGTTTGATTAATAAGTATTAATAATGCACAATTTACAATGCACAATGCACAATTGCCTCCCCGCCATCTTCTTTTTATATCCTGTTTAGAAAGGCTAGGGCTAAGAAGAATAACCGTGCATTGTGAACTGTGATTATTGTTATTAAGATGAAAAAAGAAGTAGCAAATGTTGTTCTTTATAAAAGTAAGCTATTTGCTATTCGTGTTATCAAACTTTATCAACATTTGAATAAAATCAAAAAAGAGTCGGTTTTATCAAAACAACTTTTAAGAAGCGGCACAAGCATTGGTGCAAATATCAGAGAAAGTACACGTGCCCAAAGCAAAAAGGATTTTATTTTAAAAATGAATATTGCGCTAAAAGAAGCAGCAGAAAGTGAATATTGGTTGAGCTTTTATTTGAAACTAATTATTTAAAAGAAACTGAATTTAAAAGTATTATTACCGATTGTAATGAGTTAAATAGATTGCTTATTTCGATCGTAAAAACTTCTAAACAAAAAGTACAACGACAATGTACAATTCACAATACACAGTGCACAATTGCCTCCCTGCCACCACACATTTTTACATTTCTGTAAAAAGGACTAGGCACGAGAATATTACAAACTATGGGTTGTAATTGTGCAACACTGGTAAGAAAATTGTGAATTGTATATTACTAGCTGTAAATTATAAATTGTACACTGGGCGACTCAGTGGTGCGGCGGGGCAATTATGCATTGTAAATTGTAAATTGTGAATCATCTTTTGCGTCTAAATCTTGTACTTACTCCATCGCTTATCAGTTGCGTAATTCTTGGGTTGTTCTTATGTGTTGCTATTTTTTTTCTTTTGCGTCTTCGCTATGACATCGCAAATATTAAAAATGCAATCCGCAAAAAAATAAAAGAACCAAATCACGCAGCCTCAGTTATATTACGCACAAAACTTTCTGTTTCACTTTGGAATATAATCAGCGTACTTTTTGTACATCGCCAAGAAATTGAGCAACAGAAAAAAATTTATAATGAAATAATTACACTTACCGGAAATCTAACTGATAAAATTACCGACCTTAAAGAAGTTGAAAATAGCGCAATTGAAATCTTATCTACTCAATTAGGCTCAGGCGTTATTAGCATAATGCTCGTTGAATTGGATGAAATTAGCAACTCTGCACGCATAGCCACAACGCAAGGATTGAAAGTTAAGCGCCTGCAAGAAGCTGTTATGGATATTTTTGACGATCTATTCTTAACTAACCATATGACCTTTGGTTATTCTATTTCTTCAAACGATGAAAAATATAATTTGTCGGAATTAGGAATTGGCTTAACCCTTACAATTCCAATGCGAATATCTAATAAAATAATTGGTGGAATTTGGGTTGGGTTTAATGAGAAATCAGTTGGGATAGACAGCACACGCCGCCAAACGATTAAAGGGATTGTAGAGCACATCGCCGGAATCTTGCTTTCAGCAATGCGTACAGAAAAGGAGAGAAAGGAAAACCAAATGGAGAAAAGTTTCCTGATTGGGCTTTCTCACGATGTTAAAGCTCCGGGAACCAATGCTTTGTACGGCATCAAAGAGATCATCGCAGATACCGGAACGAGTAAGAAAAATATAGATAAATTACAGGATATTGCTACATCATTAGAAGATCAACTTGCACTTGTTGGTGACATTTTAGAATATGCAAAGTCGCAAAACGGCACGAACGATATTTACAAGCGCAACTTCCAAATAAAACCAATTTTAACACGTCTTATTACATCATTTAACTTCGCTGCTAAAAATAAAAATATAGAATTTGATATAAGTAGTTTACAAAATTATATCATAAATTTCGATATTCAACATTTCCAACGTATCTTTAGCAACCTAATCAGCAACGCATTAAAATACAGTCTACCTAACAGCAAAATTATTATCGCTACCGAGCAGTGTCAGATTATCAAACAAAATTTGCAAAATGAAAAAGAAACTATTTTGGAAATTTTAGTTTCCAATATATCCGAAGAAAGAATAGCTGACGAAAAAAACGACAAAGGTCTATTTATCACTCCATGTCGTGCTAACAATGAAAAACTTGATTCTTCCGGGTTTGGTTTAGTATTATCAAAAATCTTGGCTGACTTAAACGCATCTGAAATTTTTCACCGAAAACAAAATGGCACTTACTCTTTTGGAATACGATTAGTAGCACCGGTTGATGATAATACGCTTTTTGAAATTTGCTCTGAACAAAACAGCAATCACTCACTTGCAAATATTAATCAGAAAGAAAATGCCTCAGAGGATAAAGTGATTAATATGAAACGAGCTAAAAAGTTTAAACTTATTTTAATTATTGATGACAATCCGGCAATCTGCAAAACGAATTTTAGATACTTAATTCATATTGCTGAAAATATTTTAATTTCCAATTCTATCGCTGAAACGAAGACTATTCTTAGCACTAAACGCCCTGATTTAATTGTTACAGATTTCCACCTAAAAGATGGTAATATTGCTGACTTAGGCAATACTAAAGGATTTAATATCTTCACAATCCCAACGGTTATTCTTACAGGGTACGCAAAAGCACCGGAAGTAATTCAACTGGAAAAAAATAATAACGTTGTTATTCTTGAAAAACCAACCAATCGTGAAGAATTGCTTGAAGCAATAAATAAATACATATTGCCTGAATATTCAAAAGCAGTTTAAAAACTGCTGAATTTATCTTAATTCTTAAAATGCTCTAACTATAAAATAAACCTTATTATGTCTAATTCAAACTACAAACGTATCCTTATCAAACTTAGTGGTGCTGCTCTATCAGGTGATGAAAAAATCGGTCTAAATCAACAAGCGGTTGAATATATTACAAAGGAAGTTATTGCTGTACGTGATTTAGGTATACAAGTCGCAATTGTCGTCGGTGGCGGAAATATCTTTCGTGGAAATCTCGCTGATGCATGGGGAATTGAAAAAGCAGACGCCGATATGGTTGGAATGGT
Source organism: Bdellovibrionota bacterium (assembly GCA_031548505.1). Classification (GTDB taxonomy): domain Bacteria; phylum Bdellovibrionota_C; class UBA2361; order SZUA-149; family JAITKM01; genus JAITKM01. The sequence continues at coordinate 9,367 of JAVBQZ010000185.1, forward strand.
AAGTACGGTTATCAACTCAATGCTACTTAGTTCTGCCATAAAGTCAAAATGTAACTACGATGTGCAAGTAATGACAGCTATTTCAATGCCCGCTGTAACTGAACCATATATACGCTTAAAGGCCTTGAAACATCTAAACAAAGGTACAATCACAATTTTCGCCGGTGGAATCGGACAACCGTATCTGACTACTGACTACACCTGTATTCAACGTGCGATTGAAACAAATTGTGATGCGGTATTTGTTGCAAAGCATGGTACGGATGGCATTTATAGCGCCGACCCAAATATAGACAAAAGCGCGGTAAAATTTGATAAAATTTCTTTTGAAGATGTTGTAGCAAAAAATTTAAAGGCTATGGATCCAGCAGCCTTCCTTCTTGCTAAAGAATATAAAATGAAAATCAATGTTTTTAATTTCAACACACCAAACGTTATGACTCGCCTACTCAATGGCGAGAAAATTGGGACACTGATAGAATAATCACAGAACAAAACAACACTCTATCGCTCATCTTTCTACCATTTGCATGTTATTTTTAATAATGATACAATGGGAGTTTTTTCATGGAATGAGTGAAGCTATACCTCAAATGCTAAAACTTCACTTATGATTGAATTTTTAAATGCTATATCATGTTACAAGTTACAAATCTCTCGAAATCCTACGGTTCTCAGGCCTTACTAGACAACATCAACTTCACAATCGCTCCTGGCGAAAAAGTTGGACTTGTTGGTCGCAATGGGCACGGTAAAACCACGCTTATCAAAATGATTTTAGGAGGCGAAGCCCCTGATAGCGGTGAGATTATAACTCCCAAGGGATACTGTATCGGTCACCTTTCACAACATATAAAGTTCACAGAAAAAACAGTCATTGCCGAAGGATGTCTTGCTTTAACGGCAAACAACTCACTCGAAGATGAATCATATCAGGTAAAAACAATTTTACACGGATTAGGTTTTACAAATGATGATTTTGAAAAAGATCCTTATCAACTTTCCGGTGGTTATCAAGTGCGCCTTAATCTCGTTAAAATTTTGGCCTCAAAGCCAAATCTTCTCTTGCTCGACGAACCGACTAACTACCTTGATATCGTATCAATGCGTTGGCTTTCACGTTTCCTAAAAAACTGGGAAAATGAACTCATTATTATTACGCACGATCGAACATTTATGGATAGCGTTGTTAGCCATGTTCTCGGCATTCATCGTTGTAGCGTCAAAAAAATCAAAGGTACTACTGAAAAATATTTAGAGCAAATCGCGCTTGAAGAAGAAATTTATGAAAAAACACGCGTAAATCAAGAAAAGAAATTCAAGGAGACAGAGCGTTTTATTGAGCGTTTTCGCGCTAAAGCCTCAAAAGCAATCGCCGTACAATCGCGTATAAAAATGCTCGATAAAATCGACCGATTAGAAAAATTAACTGATATTGCAGACTTAGACTTTAAATTTAATGGGGCAGATTTTCCGGGTAAATGGGTTATGGAGACAGATAACATTACTTTCGGATATGACAAAACACAATCTCCGCTAATTTCAAATTTAAGTTTCGCTGTTGGTAAAAAAGATAGAATCGCCATCATAGGCAAAAACGGAAAAGGTAAAACAACCTTACTAAACTTGCTTGCCAAAGAATTAAAATCAGACGCCGGTACGATTTCGCATCCTAACAATTTAAAATTAAGCTATTTTGGACAAACAAATGTTGACCGCCTATATCCGGATAATACTGTTGAAGAAGAAATTCTAATGTGCGTAGAAGACTTTAGCAGAGGGCGCGCGCGCGGAATTTGCGGCTTAATGATGTTTGAAGGCGATGCTGCGCTCAAAAAAATAAAAGTACTTTCTGGAGGAGAACGTAGCCGCGTCTTGCTAGGTAAAATTCTAGCAACCAAGGCTAATTTGTTAATACTGGACGAACCGACTAACCACTTAGATATGCAGTCCGGCGAAGCCCTAATTGAAGCCATATCGGAATTCAAAGGCGCAGTTTTGTTAGTCACTCATAATGAGGAATTGCTTCACAAAGCTGTGAACCGCCTTATTGTTTTTGATAATGACGAAGTATTTTTATTTGAAGGAACATATCAAGACTTCCTAGATAAAATTGGCTGGAAATCGGAGGAAGGATTGCGTAATATCAAAAGCAAAAACAACGATGATAAAAAAGAAAATTTATATTTAAAACGTAAGGAAGAAAAACGTTTACGTGCTGAATTACAAGTGCGAAAATCCCAAACACTGAATCCGCTTAAAGAAAAAATTACAAAATTAGAACAACAAATTATGGATTTAGAAAATTCTATTGATACTCATACAAAAGAATTAATTGAAATTTCAGCGAGCGGCTTTGGCGATGAAGCTGCTAAACTTTCACGCACATTAAACAAAGAAAAAAGCCAGATTGAAATATATTTTGACGAATTATCCGAATTGAATAGCGAATATGAAAAACTAAGCGGGGCCTTTACATCAATGCACAATTGACAATGCACAATGTACAATTCACATCCCTACTCCTTAATAAGATAAATGAATGTTGGTTGTAGGGAGAGACTATTATACATTGTGACTTAAGTTTCCCTGTAAAAAGCGCTACAAGTTACAATCCCATTCGTACAAGTAAAACCTCTGGACGCGCAGTATTTTTATTTGGTGTACCCCATACGCCTGTACCTGCGGAAACAATTATATTTGTATCACCACGTTTAGTTAAGCCGTGAGAATTTTCATAAATTGCTTTGGTTGCATAATTCGCCGGCCAAATTTGACCATTATGTGTGTGAGCAGAAAATTGTACAAAAACATTGGCCTGCTCCGCCTGCGACAAATCCTGCGGCTGATGATCTAATAGAATTAGCGGTAGCTTTTGCTCATTATTGCAAAATTCTGTTAACACATCATTCACCGATAGAAATTGCCCCTCTTGCGATTTACTATTCAAAATTTCATCTATATTTTTTCTATTCCGCCCCGCGTAATCATCACGTCCCAACAAGATAAATTTATTATCAAGCAAACGCCACTCGTCGCGTAAAATTGTAATTCCAATTTCTTTAAGAATATTTAGGCTTTTATCAATTCCGGAATAATATTCATGATTCCCGAGTACGCCAAAAACACCTAATGGGGCATTAATAGCAGAAACCGCTTCACGCATCGCTGGTACATCAAGTTTAATATTGTCGTCTATTGTATCACCAACAAAAAATACGGCATCAGGGGCATGTTGATTTATTAATGCAACCGCTTGTTCTAGTCGTTTAACACTTTGTAGCCGTCCCAAATGTAAATCAGATACAATAGCAACCGTTAGATTTTTCTGATCATACCAAAGATTATTTGCCGATAGGTTAAATTCCTTAACGGTAATTTTTGATGAATTAAATAAACCAATGATACCAATTAGAATTGCAGTAGCAAAAACAAATAACCAACTGTGAAGCGGATTGATTGGTACAAAATTAAACCAACCTCTCACCAGTTGCAACAAATAAACTAATAACATTAGGAGAAAGACATAGAGAACAATACCGAGCCAAAAAGCCCCAATTTTTAAGAAGAATATAAGTAGAGGAGAAGTAGTGACACTCCTATATAAGAATGGGAAGGCTAGCATTATACCAGCCAAAATCAACCCAATAAAAAGCGCAGTTTTTGGAAATCCACTTTGGGCAAAGGTTCTAATAGTCCAAAATAAAATCCACGCATTAACTGCAATATGCCCAAGCCAAAGAACTAGTATGAAAGATAAAAATTGATGCATTTATAGTCAGTTTCCTTGAATTTTGGTAAAATTGGGAATTATAAATTATTTATTTAATGCTGTGGAGTGGGGAAATTGCGCATTATTAATTTTGAATTGTACATTGTGACTTAGTTTTTTCAGAAAAAACTAAGTCACAGGAGCATATGTCTATTGCTGTTTCATCATGGATTGTAACAACTCCGGACGACGGTTTACGATAGAAGACATCAATTCCATAACTTCTTTACGTTCATCATCAGTTGTTGATGACGTCACAAATAATGAATACGCTGGAATCATGACTAATTCTGAATTTGTTGCTAATTTTTTCAGACGTACACGCGCATCTAGCTTTTCGCTATCAGACAAATTATCTTTTGTAAGCAAAAGTTTAATAGAAATAAATTCTGCAAGTTCATTCACGAAAATTTCTTCGTTAATTTTTGCTCCTTTTTTCGTACCGGAAAACTTAAAATTTTCTTTTAAAATTTTTGACGCGTCATCTTCTCTGCCAGCCGAGATTTCAAATAATGCGGAATAAATCACTGACAAATCTTTATAAACAGCTGATTTTCGTGCAGTTTCAAAATCTTTAGCTAAATTTTGATAGACTTTTCCAGCTTCATAATCCTTTTGATTCAACAATTCATATCCATTTTGAATGTTTCCAAAAGCAGTCGCCGCTTCGCGCGCCTGAGTATTGGAAAAATTTTTGGACAAATGCCATGCGCCAAGCATTGCAATAACAAATACCAAAACCCCCACATACTTACGCCAATCTTTCGCAAGCATTTGTGCAATTTCAGGCGACATTCCGTTTGCGCCACAACCACCGCAAGCACAACGTAAACGTTTTGCTAATTCATCAACGTTTGAGGTATTTTGTTCTTCTTTTGCAATCGCATCTTTTATAATTTTGAGTTTTTCTTCAGACATATAAAATAAAAAATAGAGAATAATAAATAGGTTTTTGCGGAAGTCTAATGATTAACAAACTTTCCCCGTACAGCAAAAGGCGATGCACTTTCACCACATACGGTAATTTCGGTCGCGTTCAATAGCGCTTCTTTTTGTTCGCTGTCAATCTCAACTAGTATATTCTGTGGATTACGCCCGCGAATTACTCGCTTACCATTGTCACAATACACAATTTTTTCAACTAACACTTGCATCTCCCGCCCAATAAACTGCTGGTTAAATTTCAACGACAGCTCTTTTTGCAGTTCTTGCAATTGCCGTAAACGATGTTGTGCAACATCATTAATGATATGCTCGCTCTCGGAATATTTTTTAATCGCTAAAGTATTAGGCCGTGGTGAATATTTAAAACTAAATAAAAAGCTATATTGCACATCATGAATTACTGCAAGCGTATCCGCAAATTCATCTTCTGTTTCAGTTGGAAAACCAACAATAAAATCAGAGGTAATTGCAATATCCGGCCGTACTTGCCGCAATTTCGCAACAATTTCTAAATATCGCTCAACTGTATAATTGCGGCACATTAATTTTAAAATTCGATTATTGCCTGATTGCATTGGCAAATGAATACTCGGGCAAAGTTTTGGAATCTCCGCAAATAACTTTATAAAATCGTCTGTAACATCCTGCGGATGCGGACTCATAAAACGAATCCGCTGCACGCCTTGAATATCGGCAACTCTACGTACCAAATCCTCAAATGAAATTCTATCAGGACATGATAAACCACCAACCCTAACATACGAATTCACCGTCTGCCCAAGCAACATCACTTCACTTGCCCCATTCTGCACTTTAAATTTTATTTCACGTTCAATTTCACTCATTCCACGACTAAGCTCACGCCCTCGTGTAGTTGGCACGACACAGTAGGAACAATGTTTATCGCACCCTCGTTGAATAGCCACTAAGGCACGTGTTTTTGAATAAAAATTCCCAAAAGTATTAATATTATTGAAATCAAGATAGTCTTCTAATGGCGTTTCTCCCAATTCATCGCTCACCTCTAAATCCCAATCGCCACGATAATCTACTACGACTGATTTCTCTTTCTTTTCCTCTGCTTCCGCAATTAAGGCAGGTACAAGCGACAGATTATGTGTTCCAACTACAAAATCTACAATTGGTGCACGTTTAATAATCTTTTCACCTTCTTGTTGCGCCACACAACCAACAACCCCCACTATTAAATGTGGTTTTACTTTTTTAAATAAACGTAATCGCCCAAGTAAATCATATAGTTTCTTTTCTGCTTTCTCTCGTACACTACAGGTATTTACAATAACTACATCTGCGCTTTTATAATCAGCTACGCTCCGAAACCCCTTTTGTAATAATGTTAATAGTCTTTCACTGTCATATTCATTCATCTGACAGCCAAAGGTCTTAATAAAAATATTTTTCATTCTGTACTACCAATCAAACCTAACAATGTTTTACAATTACGTGGATTTAAACCTGTAATCAATTTTCCATCAATATAAATAGTTGGCGTCGCGCTAATATCCAGTTTTATACCTTGCTCAACATCCGCAAGGATATGCCTACGAACTACTTTATTATTTTTAACGCATTTTTGAATTTGTTCGCTCGGCTCATAATATTTGAATTTCGTTATTTTTTCGTATTCTGCCCAGTATTTATCTATTCCATTTAGTCCGGCACAACGTGCACTAATTGCAAAATCGCATGCATCATTATGAACCTGTTTCTGCAATTTTGAATTACATTCACTGTCTAACGGATAATTTTTAAAAACCATTTTAAATTTTTCCGGATATGTATCAATATAGGACATCAGAAACTGCGTCATTATGCGGCAAAATGGGCACTCAAAATCAGTCCAAGCCACGATTGTATGCTCTGCACTCTGTTCCCCGTAGTAAAAATCTATATTTGTTAGATCATTATCCAAATCTATTTTTAAATCGATCGGCGTACTATTTTGCCATTTTTCAAATATCATCTTTGATTCAATTCCGATCTCCTCTATATCGCTTTCATCTGGAACATTAAAAGCATAGACCAGCGGAAGCATAACCCAATTTGGTAAAACTGCAATAACACCAATTAACGCAATTAAGAGCACCACAATCACAATACTTTGCCTAGTAAATGAAAGGAAATAGCTGAAATATTTTTTAACTCCATCACAAAAGGATGTTATAAATCCTAGCTGCTGACGATAAATTTCATAAACAGCAAGGCCAAAAACCAACACATTAATTAAGTAAAGCAACGAGCAATTAATGCATATTTTCATTTCGTGTAAAGAAATACAGGCCATAGTTAGGGACGGCAAGAGCCCTGCGAAAGATAAAACAAAAATACTTTTAATTTTTTCCTGCTCAGTAAATTTTTTAAAAATGTAAATAAGTGAAATGATGAAGAAGCAATAATAAAACAATCCCAACGATGCTATTGGGATACCAAATAGTTCAGAGTATTGACTGCGCGCAACATCATCACAATCAAAAACCTGATTAATATTGCAGTATGAACTACCTAACTGCAAACCGGAGTGCACTGCTACATGATGATAGAGAAGCAATAATGAAATTACAAAACCTAAAGAGATTAAAAAATAATTTTTTTTGATATAGTCCATAATAATAAAATTTAAGATTTAAAAATTCATAACTCCGTTTTGTCTGTAAAGAAGCTAAATAATCAAATGATTAAGTGTTATTTAACTCGTAACTTCCTATCAATTTCACGCATCGCTTCCTTCTTTTTTAGATCCTCGCGCTTATCATAAAGTTTTTTACCCTTACCAATCCCTATTTCAACTTTACACATCCGTTTTTTAAAATATACTTTTAGCGGGACGAGCGTCAATCCTTTCTGCTGAATACTAATGAACATTTTTTCAATTTCTTTTTTATGTAAAAGGAGTTTGCGGTCACGTGTCGTTGGATGTGATTCTATGCGCGAATGCGAATATGGCGAGATATGTGAGCCAATCAAAAATACTTCTCCGTCTAAAACCTTAACATAAGTATCTTTCAAATTAATATTACCTTCACGAATCGCCTTAACTTCACTGCCCTGCAATGCAATACCTGCTTCAAAGCGTGATAAAATTTCGTAATCGTGAAACGCTTTTTTATTATTGGCGATAATTAAAATTCCACCAACATCCGTAGTCCCACTAATATGCTTGCCTTTTTTTGCCATAATAAAATCAACGAACAATTTACAATGCACAATTCACAATTGCCTCACCCAACAACACAACAAACCTCTTCATAGAAATCAATCATACATTGTGTAAAGCAATACAAATATACTTAATGGATTGGCCAAAAATTACTCTAAAGCATTCACAACGCACAATTTCCAATACAATAGCGCTACTCTATATCATCAAACAAATAATTTACAATTCATAGTATTACCACCCCAACCTGCTGCATCGGATAGGCAGGGCGGGGCAATTGTACATTGTGCATTGTAAACTGTGCATTAACTTAAGTTATTACATCCGCTTTATCTTTATCAAACACTTCTTTTAAACGCAAAAATTTCTGCGCACTCACAATTATATCTTTCAAAGCCTCATCAGAAGTTAAATTAATTTTTTCACGTTCAAATAATTCGTAATAGACACGTAATAGTGCCCCAGACGAACCTGTTCCGGATAAACGAAATACCACACGCCCGACCTCTTCCTTCCCCGCATTACATAAAAATATTCTAATTCCCTGCTTACTTGTTACAGAATTATCAACTGCGTCCGTATAATTAAAGTCATCTGCATATCTAATTTTATATTTCCCAATTTCCTGCCCAATAAATTCTTCTAATTTTCCGCGTAAATTATCGCAAAAATTAGAAGCAATTTCTGCATCTAATCCTTCATAATCGTGTCGCTGATAGTAATTACGCCCAAACTCTTTCCAAAAATCCGTAACTATATCTTGAACTGACTTTTTCTCATAATGTGCTAAAATTGAAAGCCAACATAATACAGCCCAAATCCCGTCTTTTTCACGAATGTGATCTCCTCCAGTCCCAAAACTCTCCTCACCACAGATTGAACATTTCCCAGTATCCATTAAATTTACAAAATATTTCCAACCTGTAGGCGTTTCAAAACTTTCAATATTTAATTTTTTAGCCACTAAATCTAGCGCCTGGCTTGTCGGCATTGAACGTGCTACACCTTTCAAACCACCTTTAAATGCCGGAATACATTTTTTAGCCTCGCTCGCAATAATTGCCAATGAATCGCCTGGACTAACAAAACACTTTTTACCTACAATTAAATTTCTATCCCCATCTCCATCACTCGCCGCAGCAAAGTCCGCCGCTTTAGCAGAATACATAAAATCAATCAGATGTTTTGCATGCACTTGATTTGGATCCGGATGCTCGCCACCGAAATCTTCACGGGGTATGAAATGTTCAACTGAGCCAAGTGGCGCACCTAACAGATCCTCAAAAATTACTTTTGCATATGGTCCAGTCACAGCATACATTGCATCAAAACGCATTTTAAACCCATTTTCAAACAAGGTACGAATTTTCCCAAAATCAAATAAATTTTGCATTAAGTCAGCGTAATTCTTAACCCCATCAAAAATTTCAATTTTAGCCCCCGATGCCAAAATTAACGCACCGATTGAATCAATGTTTATTTCAGGTATTTCAGTAATTTTATACTCGGTTAAGGCTTTGCTAATTTCAAAAATTCTATTTGTTAGTTTTTCCTGCGCCGGGCCACCATTCTCGCAGTTATATTTTATGCCAAAATCCTCATTAAGTCCGGCCGGATTGTGACTCGCCGATAGAATAAAACCACCACTCGCCTTGCGTTTACGGATTTCAACTGAAGCTGCTGGCGTCGATAAAATTCCACCTTTAGCTATACACAAATGCTTATAACCATTTGCCAATGCAACCCGCATAATTTTCTGAATTGCCTCTTTATTAAAAAATCTACCATCTCCACCTATAATCAGCGGTGCCTCCTCAATTTTTCCCTCTGCTTGTTCTTTAATCGCATTCAATGTCGCCTGAACAAAACTTTCCAAATAATGTTCCTGCATAAAATGCTTTGTTTTCCTACGTAAACCCGAGGTACCTGGTTGCTGGTCAAAAAATGATTTAAATTTATTTGTTTTTATTATCATTACTCAAGATTTTAGATTTAAGATCCCAAATTCATAAATTTATATGGCAGAATGAGGTAATCTTAAAATTATTTTATAAATTTTTACGGCTTTTGCATTGTTGATTTAGCAACATCCTGGACTTTCTTTTCTATCGCCTTAGCTATATCTTCTTGCGTTCGTTCAGTATAAAGCATTGTTACCGAAACATTACTATGCCCCAAAACTTGAGCCACCAAGCGAATATCTTTTGTACTATCCAAAACTTCATGCGCAAAAGTATGGCGCAATTTGTGAGGATGAATTCTACTTACCCGTTTATCAGTATCAGCAAGTTCGTTTGTCAATTTCCCAAAATCAGAAATAACCCGCCACAAGGTTTTCGCTGAAATCCCTACACTCATCGGATCGTGTATATTTGCCATTCGCCAACTTACAAATAATGGAAACTTTGATTTTTCATTATCAGTAAGAGAACGATAATATTTTATATACTTATTAAGAAATCCTTCCCGCTCTACAAGATAGTTTTGCAACTCGACACGAATTACACTATCCAAATATATGTCACGATACCTCCTCCCCTTTGTTTTCACGTGCAAAAAAAACTTATAATCCTCAGTTATTTGCTCAACACGCAATAAACGCGCTTCGTCCGCACGTAATCCGGTAGCTAACAACAATTTTAGCAAAAAAATATTGCGGCGAACCAAAAACTTGTCGCCACCATGATCTGTACTTAACAAATGCTCAAAAGCATACGATAAACTACGCAGTTCTTCATCACTCAAACCTTTCGGTTTTTGTGCTTCCGCGCGCGGAGTCTTAACATCACGTGCCGGATTCAAAAAGCCTACAACACTCTCCGCCAATGTCCGACCGAAATGCTTAATAGTTGCCACACGTCGCGCCACAGTCGCTGGTAATTCACCGAGCACAAGACGACTATCAATAAATGCAGTCGTGGATTGAAAAGTCCAAGCACTTACCGGTACTTCATTAAGTGGTCGCCCACCCGCTAAAAATGAAATAAAATGCTGTAAATCATAACGTTTTGCTTTGGAAGTATGATTACGTCCGGAAGCATAATGGCGAATATAATCAATAATCACATTTTTTAGCGATTCACCTGAAATACGACTGTTATGGTAATGTGAAAAAATTGGACTAGCTGTAACGCCAACATCATAAGAGTTATTTTGTGCATTTATAATATCTAAATTTTCACTATTTTCCTCTTCAATGATGTTTTCATAAGCATCTCTGCCTATAGAGACATGTGCTCCTTCTACGGAATTTTTATTACTGACGTCATCATTTCGCATAGCGCGTGGCTCTATTCAAACTGCTTAGATTTGACAAGGAATTTTATAGTTAATTCCCTTGATTTTCCTGTATCTCAATTTTATTTTTGAATAACAACTGCGCGAACTATATTAATGTTTCTTGAATATGATAAATTACTTTTTAATAAGCATCCAAAACCAATCAAAAAACAAAATTAGCAATACAACCCAAATCAAATATTGCCAAATTGTTGAGGCTTGTTCATCAGACAAATTATCAAGCATAGGATATTCGTCTTTATTATCAGGAATATAAAAGTTCTGAACTTCAAAAGTATTTGATTCTGTGGCATCGCCAATTGTCGCGTTCTGTATTGCCTGTGTACCACCTAACCAATTCAATAAATTCAAAAATAACACTGACGAAAACGATGAACGTGCACCACCGAATGGCAGTAGCTCAAATCCAACACCTGCATAACGCACCCCATTACTTTCGCCAGCCACAAGTAAAGTACCATCCTCTACTTTGATTATATCTTGTGCCCATAACGGCTTTTCAAAAACAAAAGAATTTTTTGGTTTTAATAAATTAAAATTCAGATACAGGTTTATTGAATGTAAATTATCAAAAGAGGTGATTTTCGGCGAATTTATAACTAATGCTTCCCCCTTATTCATAATCTTCAAAGGGAAAAATGGGTTATTAATTGGTGGTAAAATTAAAAGTGTCGGTACTCGCGTGGCAAACTCGGGGGCGCTTTGATGAAAAATTAACATCAGTTTTTTGGTTAAATTATCAGCGGAAATATTTTTAAATTCTTCCGGCGTTATAATTTTGAAATTAAACTGCGTTAAGCCATCTAATCCGAGATAGTTATTCGACGTTTTTGACGAAACAACTAAAATTTCATTCGTATTCAAGGATGCAAGGGTAAAATATGCAATATTATCGCTGGCAATAGCGTCAACGGGTTTTCCAAGATTCTCAGCTGAAATTTCAGCCCTGTAAATAAAAGCATTGTCCATTTTCACTCCAAAACGGGCTACATTTTCTGTATTCCCGTTTATTTGTATATTTTTAGCTTCTACTTCTTGCCAATTTTTATTCTCCATATTGGCCGTTGTTTTTGCAAATTCATTTTTCAATTCATCAGTTAAGGGCAAACGAGATAATTTAACTTTTGTGGATATATTTTTATCATTAGGGGAACTAGAGTAAGACACTAAAATATCTAGATACTGATTGTTAATTAAAATATCCTTTATATAGAAATTTTTCTGCACTTCGCCAACATACAAAACCTGAAATTTGCTTTTTGTAGCTGAGGTATTAGAAGCCTTTTTATCAGTCGCTACAATTATTTTTTCTACGCCATGTTGTTTGCTCAACTCTGATAACGCACTGCTCAAATTATCAGGTGCACGTTCAAAATCAATTTCTGCAAATTTACTTCGCATAACACTTTGACTGGCATTATCTATAATGCATTCAAATTCTGGTGATGTTTTGCACAATTTAAAATTACCAGGAGGGGCAATCTTAATAATTTCGTCTTTAGCTAACTGTAATCGTGTTTTACTACTTTCATTTACAGCTGACATACTTAGAGAATTATCAAGCAAAACTATTGTTTTCTTTTGCAAATTTGTGACTTTTGGTCCCAATAAGGCAAAAACTAAAAGTGATAGCAAAAATATTTCTAACCAAAAACGAGGTGGCAATTTTATTTTTTGCTTAACTACTGTTTTTAATGGGAGCAGCTTGTAAATCAAAACACTAGAAACACGTTTTAGATTTTTCGGCACTTGATGCCGATAGGCTAATGCCAAAATAGGTAAAGCAAGAAGTAGGGATAAATAAATTAAGTTAGAGAAAGACATAAATGGTGAAAAAACTATAATTAATAGATACCGGAAAAGTAGATTTTTTATCTCGGCATCTTAAGAGAGATGAAATAACTTTTTCAGTATCGACTAATTGATTTGGAATTCTACTTCAACAATCCAAGTCCTGGCAACCGCCGTAATACAACTTCTTCAATATTTTCTTCAGTTGACATCAATACATGTATAACGCCAGATTTTTTTGCAAACTTTTCGATCTGCTCAATATGTTCGGCTAATAACTTCACATATTCACGCTTCGACTTTTCATCAAATGCGACATCTATTATTTCACCAGTCTCGGCATCACTTATTTTTGTCGTATCAGAGCTTAATCGCAAATTAAACTCATTAGGTGTTAATACCTGAAACATAACAACTTCAAAATTTCGCCCAATTAAAAATTTAATTCCTTCAATTATTTTATCGAAATCACAAAGAAAATCGGAAATTACAAAACACTTTCCCGGCGTACGCAATCTCTGCACAGCTGAAGCAATTTCAAATGGAAAATTAATCACGCCACTAGGAGTTATTTCGCTCAAAAATTTTTCTGCTTTACCCAATAGTTTTGGACTACTATACTTTGGCGAATTTTTCTTACCTAAAATTGAAAAACTAACCGTATCCCCATCAGTCAACCCAACATAACCAAGTGCTAAGGCTAACTTTGAACAAAATTCAAACTTATTTTCTTCCCCCATTGAACCGCTTCCGTCTAATAAGAATTGGATATTTAAATCCTGTTCTTCACGAAACTGTTTTACATATATTCGATCAGTCCTAGCAAAGGCCCCCCAGTCGATATTTCTAAAATCATCGCCCATAGAATATTGTTTATAATCAGCAAATTCCAGACCATGACCTTTACGCAAGGAAATATGCCCACCTTGACGTGAACCTAAAAACACACGCCGTGTGTGAATTTTTAAATGTTGAAGCTGTTTGTAAAAATTCGGTGCGAACATAAGAATTATTTTTAGATTTATTTGAAAAACTCCTGTAAAGCTATTTGACAATGGACTATTTCCCTACTGTAGATTTCCCCAAATCTACAGTATTGAGGGGGAGAGGCTGGGAATTGTCCATTGTGCATT